>NZ_PQHY01000149.1:0-4243 GCF_003385175.1 Amycolatopsis ruanii | reverse complement strand
CGACATCCGCGCATGGATCGAGACCTGGAACAACGAACCACGGCCCTACGTCTGGACCAAGACCGCCGACCAGATCCTTGACTCCATCGCACGCTACTGCACGCGAATTAATAACTCAGGACACTAGCTCGCGTTGCGCAGGTAGGCCACCAGGGCGTCGATGAGCAGGAACGGTGGCTTGCCCAGGGCCGGGATCTCCGGGGACGGCGGGAGCTGCTCGCCCGCGACGACGAGCTCCTTCGAGCTCTGCAGGAACACCGGCTGGTGCGCCTCGTCCAGCACGAACATCACCGCGGTGTGGTCGACCAGCCGCGCGATCGTCGTTCCGGTGATGCCGGGCCGCGAGCCGGTGAACCGGGCGCCGGTGCCGAGGTAGACGCCGCGGCGGGCCGGGTCGGTGCCGCGCCAGCCCTGGTCGGCGCCGGGCACCAGGCGCGGGTCGCCGTGGACGGCCTGCAGCTCGCTCAGCGCCCGGCCCTGCACCTGCGCCAGCGGCTCGTCCACCAGCGGCTGCGCGACCTCGTAGAGCGCGTAGCGGGTGCCGCCGGGCTCGGGCGGCATCAGGAACAGGTGCAGCACGACGAACTCGCCGGGCCGCCCGTGCGGCATCCGGATCAGCTGGCGCAACAGCAGGCCGCGCAGGCGGGCGGCCCCGTCCTCGGTGAGGCCGGCCAGGGTGCGGGTCAGGGTCAGCAAGGGGCGTCCTCGGGCGTCGAACGTGTCCCGGGAAGGTTATGTCGTCACGCGCCGTGGCGCGCCCCCAGTCAGCTCTGCGCCGAACCGGGCAGCACGATCGCCGTCGGTTGCTCGCCCGCCGCCTCGCGCCAGCGGGTGCCGCGCCGGGCGGACGCGAGCAGCGCCTTCAGGGCGACCTCCCGCAACGCGGCGTCGTCGGTCTGCTCCAGCACGCCCCGCCAGGCGGTGGCGGCGTCCGCCTCCGCGGTGGCGACCACGCTCTTGGCCGAGGTGGCGTCGGTGACCGGCTGTGGCGTGAGGTAGGCCGGTTCGGCCACGCCGGGCTCCACCCCCACCGCGGTCAGCATCCGCACGCACGCGTCGCGCCGGTCCTGGTGCTCGGACGTGCCCTCGGCGACACCCGCGCTGTAGGTGCCCGGCAGGAACGCGCTGACCAGCCCGTAGATCCACAGCGCGGCGTGCTCGGCGGACAGGGCCTGCTGCACCGGGCCGACCGACTCCGGCGGGATCGCCGCGGCGGTCGCGGCCACCGCGCCCGGTGCGGCGCCCGGCCCCAGCCGGTTCCCGACCTGCTGCAGCCCGGCGCAGCCCCCGGCGACCGCGGCGACCAGCCCGGCCCGGTACCGGGGCAGCCCGCCGACCAGGCCCTCGGCCTGCTGCCGGGCGGTGGCCAGCCGCTGCTTGAGCCCGGCCATGCCCTGCTCGGACGGCACGACCACGGCCGGCTGCGACTTCGGCCGGTTCAGCCGGTCCACTTCGGACTGCAGCGCCTGGGCGTGCGCGGCGCGCGCGGCCGAGTACTGGCGCGCCACCTCCGCGTCGGCCGACGAGGAGGCGGCCACGGCGTCGGCCGCCGCGGCGTCGGCCCGGGCCTGTTCGGCCAGCAGGGCCAGCGGATCCGGTTCGTCGGAGTAGCCGGTTGCGCACGCGGCGAGGGGGACGGCCAGCGCCGCCAGCGCGCTCGCCCGCAGGACGTCACGACGGGTACGGGGTCTCACGTGCGCCCATCCTGCCAGGGGACCGGTGACCACGGGCGGTGACCGGGGCCAACAAGATAAGCTTGTCCCTCACTGACCGACAGCAGACCAAACAGGAGAGCGCCAAGGTGCCTGGAGAACTCGCCGCCCGGCTCGAGCCGATCGTGGCCGAAGCCGTGTCCGGCGCGGGTTTCGACCTCGACGCGCTCGACGTCCAGCAGGCGGGCCGCCGCAAGCTCGTCA
The DNA here is from genome assembly GCF_003385175.1 of Amycolatopsis ruanii. NCBI lineage: Bacteria > Bacillati > Actinomycetota > Actinomycetes > Pseudonocardiales > Pseudonocardiaceae > Amycolatopsis > Amycolatopsis ruanii. Next base: position 2,327 of record NZ_PQHY01000149.1, on the reverse strand, counting down.
AGGTCGTCGTCGATTCCGACGACGGCGTGGGACTCGACGAGGTCGCCGACATCAGCCGTGCCGTCTCGGCCGCGCTGGACGAGAACGAGCAGCTGATCGCGGGCGCCTACACGCTCGAAGTCACCTCGCCCGGCGTCGACCGCCCGCTGACCCGGCCGCGCCACTGGCGCCGCTCGCGGTTCCGCCTGGTGCGGATCACGCCGCGGGAGGGCGCCGAGTACGTGGGCCGCGTCGGGCACGCGGGCGAGGAGTCGGTGCGGGTGCTGGTGGCCGGTGAGATCCGGGACGTGCCCTACGCCGACGTGGCCAAGGCCGTGATCGAGATCGAGTTCAGGCAGCCACCGGCCGAGGAGCTGAAGCTGCTCGACCAGGACGCCTCGGAGCACAACGCAGGCGAGCCGGAGGAGGATCCGAAGTGAACGTGGACATCGCGGCCCTGCGCGCGATCGAGCGGGACAAGGACATCCCCTTCGAGACGGTCCTCGAGGCCATCGAGACCGCGCTGCTGACGGCCTACAAGCACACCGAGGGGCACCAGCCGCACGCCCGCATCGACATCGACCGCAAGACCGGCGTGGTGCGCGTCCTCGCGCACACGCTGGACGAGAACGGCGACATCGACGAGGAGTGGGACGACACGCCCGAGGGCTTCGGCCGGATCGCGGCGACCACCGCGCGGCAGGTCATCCTGCAGCGGCTGCGCGACGCCGAGCACGAGAAGACCTACGGCGAGTTCTCCACCCGCGAGGGCGAGATCGTCGCCGGCGTGATCCAGCGCGACGCGCGGGCCAACGCGCGCGGCATGGTGATCGTCCAGATCGGCGACACCGAGGGCGTGATCCCGCCGGGCGAGCAGGTGGCCGGCGAGCGGTACGAGCACGGCGAGCGGATCAAGGCGTACGTGGTGACCGTGTCGCGCAGCGCCCGCGGCCCGTCGATCACGCTCTCGCGCACCCACCCCCACCTGGTGCGCAAGCTGTTCGCGCTGGAGGTCCCGGAGATCGCCGACGGCACCGTCGAGATCGCCGCGGTCGCCCGGGAGTCCGGCCACCGCACCAAGATCGCCGTGCGGTCCACCGTCCCCGGGGTCAACGCCAAGGGCGCGTGCATCGGCCCGATGGGCCAGCGGGTGCGCAACGTGATGAGCGAGCTCGGGGGTGAGAAGATCGACATCGTCGACTACTCCGAGGATCCGGCTCGCTTCGTCGGGAATGCGCTGAGCCCCGCGAAGGTTGTTTCGGTACGGGTGGTGGACGAGCGTGCGAAGACGGCCCGCGTGGTGGTGCCCGACTTCCAGCTGTCCCTGGCCATCGGCAAGGAAGGCCAGAACGCCCGCCTGGCCGCCCGGCTCACCGGGTGGCGGATCGACATCCGCAGCGACGCCGCGGCCGGCTCCGAGGAGGACGCCACGCCCGCGGCGACAACCGGTTCGGCTGAGTGAGGGGCCAGGAGTTAAACTCGAAGATGGTGCGTAGCTCGCATTCGGCTACCGCACGCTCCGAGCACCGGGGGAAGACCCCGGTGCGCACGTGCGTGGGGTGCAAGAAGCGGGCTGCCGCCGGTGAACTACTGCGAGTGGTCGCGCAGGACGGGCGACTGGTCGCCGACATCCGTCGGCGGCTGCCCGGGCGGGGTGCCTGGTTGCACCCCGAGCCGGAGTGCCTGGCCAAAGCCGAGCGGCGGCGGGCGTTCCCCAGGGCGCTGAAGGTGCCCGGGGTGCTCGACGCGGCGGGCGTGCGGCAGCATCTCGAGAAGATCACCGTCGGCATGGCGGACCGGGGAACGGCCCCGGTCCGGATGGATTCAAGGAAGCAGGTCGACCCGTCATGAGTCAGCCGTGAAGCTGAAGCCATGAACGCGCGACGATAGGACGAGGTCGAGCGGGTTTTGCCGCCCGGCCTCACCAGTTGAGGAGAGCAGTGGCAGGCAAGGCCCGTGTGCACGAGCTCGCGAAGGAGCTCGGGGTTACGAGCAAGGAAGTTCTCGCCAAGCTGAAGGAGCAGGGCGAGTTCGTGAAGTCGGCGTCGTCGACCGTCGAGGCACCCGTTGCCCGGCGGCTGCGCGACGCCTTCGTCGCCAAGGACAACAAATCCGCCGGCCGGTCCGGCGGCGCCCGGCCGGGACCGTCGGCCGGGAACGGCGCGGCCCCCAAACCCGCCGCGCCGCGTCAGCAGCAGCCGCAGGCCCGACCGGTCCCGGGCGCCAAGCCCGGCCCGCGTCCCGCCCCGCAGCAGCAGGCCCCGGCCGCGAAGGCGCAGCCCCAGGCACCCAAGCCCCCGGCACCGCGTCCCGGTGCGGGGGCTTGGGTGCCTGGGGCTGCGCCTTCG
>NZ_PQHY01000148.1:0-4381 GCF_003385175.1 Amycolatopsis ruanii | reverse complement strand
AAGGCTTCTACAACACACGCCGACTACATTCAGCGCTGGGATATCGACCACCGATCGAAGTGCTCGACGAATGGTTCACCAATCAGCAGGTTGCGTGATACAGTCCGCTTGAGCCGCGTCCGAGATTTTCGGAGCACATCACTTTCCCGCCTTGACACGACTGCTCGGCGACTGAAACACAATCAGGCATCGGGGGCGGGGGTGGTCGGAAGGTGACCTTCCGGCGCCGTAGGCGCCTCCGCCCGTAGGGCGGGCTCTTCGCCTGCCCAACGTCACCTCTAAAGATCAAAAGATGTCCTCGCCGGACGGGCAGGCTCCGGGATGACGGGGGAATGCAGGCACCTCACCTCGGGTGGGTGGTCGCCGGGTGGTCATCCCGTCGCCTTCCGGTTTGTGCATATCACTTTGAGCCAGGCCCGCAAGGTTGGCATGTTCGGCCGCGGGAGAGAGCCCGGGTTGCGGGCCTGGCTCAAAGTGATCGTCACGTGTCAGGCGACGGGATGACCACCCAGCTACCTTGGGTTCAAAGGCTGCGCTGCGCGCTCTGGTTGATTGCGTTGAAGCGGGTTAGCGCTACCTTTCGTTCCTCCGCGTGGTCCACCATCGGGGACGGGTAGTTCTTCGGGGGGTGCGGCAACTTCCAGGGTTGGTGCACGGCTTTCCCTGGAATCTCCCGTAGTTCCGGCACGTACCGTCGCACGTAGTCGCCGTTCGGGTCGAACTTTTCGCCCTGGGTGGTGGGGTTGAAGACGCGGAAGAACGGCGCCGGGTCCGTTCCCGTGCCCGCCACCCACTGCCAGTTCAGCTGGTTGGACGCCAGGTCGCCATCAACCAAACTGTTCATGAAGTGCCGCGCGCCCAGCCACCACGGCTGGTGCAGGTCCTTGACCAGGAAACTCGCCACGATCATCCGCACCCGGTTGTGCATCCAGCCCTCCGCGAGCAGCTGCCGCATCCCCGCGTCGACGATCGGGTAGCCCGTCCGGCCCGTGCGCCACCGCTCGAAAGCGTCCAGGTCGGTGTCGTACTCCAGCTCGTCGAACCGGCTGTCGTAGTTCCGCCGCGCGGTTTCCGGGCGGTGGTACAGCACGTCCGCGTAGAACTCGCGCCACGCCAGCTCGCTGCGCAGCGACTCGGCGTCCTTGCCACGCACCGCATCCAGACCGGCCAGCAGCGTGCGCGGGTGGATGCAGCCCCAGCGCAGGTACGGCGACAGCCGCGTCGTGGCGGGCCGGTCGGGGCGGTCGCGGTCGGTCGCGTAACCGTCCAGACCGCCGTCGAGGAACCTCTCCCACGCCTCACGCGCGGCAGCCTCGCCCGGGCGCGGCAGGGACATCGAGCCCAGGTCGGGGATTCCGGGCAGGCGAAACGGTTCCTCCGGTTCGAGCCAGTCCACTTCGGACCGCGCGGCCGGGGCGCGCCACCCGTGCCGGCACCAGGCCCGGTAGAACGCGCTGAACACCCGGTACGGCTCGCCGTCCGGTTTGGTGATGCGGCCCGGGGTCACGGCGTAGGACGAACCGCACTCGACCCACTCGATCTCCCCCAGCGCCTCGGCCACCGCCCGGTCCCGGCGGCGTCCGTACGGCCCGGTGTCGGTGCTGACGTGCACGCTGCCCGCACCGATCGACCGGGCCACTCGCGGCACCTCGCGCACGGGATCGCCGTGCACCACCATCAGCCGCCCGTCCAGGCTCTCCGCCAGCGACTCCAGGCACCCGTACAGGAACGCCTGCCGTGGCCTGCCCGCTGGCTTCAGCAGCGCTTCATCCAGCACGTACAGCGCGAGTACCCGGGTGGCGCGTTCGCTCGCGCTCAGCAGGGCGGGCAGGTCGGCCAACCGCAAATCGCGCCGAAACCATAACAAGGCGGTACCCACCGGTCCGACTCTAGGCGATCCGGGTCAATCCGGCTCGGCGACTACTCGGCCAGGAACGCCGGTGACCGTGCGTACGTCTAGATCATGTGCGGCAGACACCGGAGAACCCCGTGTTCGTGGGCGCCCATGCCCTGGTCGGCCGGGTCCGGACGCTGTTTGGCCCGGAGCTCCGCGTCCGCGGCGACGTGCCGCTCCCCCTGGTCTGCCTGCTCCGCAAACCGGGTTCGGTGACGTTCCTGCCCCGGCCGGGCGCCCAGCTGGACGTCGAGCTCCGCCAGGTCCCGCACGCCTACCTCGACGCCGGCGCCGTGCGCAACCCGGCGGTCCTGCCGCTGCTGGAAGAGCTGTACGACCGCCTCGGCGCGGACGCGTTCGGCCACGGCCACCTCAAGCACTTCGACCACTACCGGCTCGCGCAAGGGCGACCGGCCGATCGTGCGGTTGCTGCGCGACTGGACCGGGCAGCGCGGACCGGACGGGGCGGACGCGGCGGTCGAGCACGTGCCGGCGGGCGGCTGGAGCAAGGTCGCGCTCAGCGTGCCGTGGTGGATCCTGCGGTACTTCGGGTTCCGGTGGGGTCGGCACCGCGTGCCCGGGCTGGGCCGGGAGAGCCGCTGGTTCATGCGGCAGCCGTTCATGGTTCCGCGCCACTCGGCGGACTTCCTCGGGTTCGCCGAGCGCCTGACCCGGGACCGGCTCGGGTCGGAGAACCCCGAGCAGCTGTTTCGATCGGAGCACTATTTGCCGGCCCGCTGACCAACCTTCACACACGGCGCCTGCCGCTTCAGTTGGTGGTGTTCGCGACGCCGTATCTGGCTTCCATCATCAGTACGGCCTCGTCCACGACGTGTGCCATCGATGCGTCGTCGGGAGACCAGTTCATGAGCAGCATCCGGGGCCAGAAGACGTAGTTGGAGATCATCCCGAGAAACTGGGTAGCTGCCAGCTCCGTGTCGTCCAGCTTGGCCGTTCCTAGGGCTTTCTCGGTGTCGAGATACCGGCGTACCGAGTCGAAGTAGGGCATCTTGCCGCGCTCGAAGTGGGCCTCGCCCAACTCGGGGAAGCGTGGCAGCTCGGCGATGACGATGCGGAAGAGGGCCGCCATGCCGGGCCGGGTAAGGAGGGCAACGTACCGGCGGCCGATCGCAGTCAGGCCCGCCCGCAGGTCGCCCGTCGGTGGGCGGAGGTCGCCTTCGTCCTCGACCTTCCAGGACTCCGTCACGATCGCGTCGAACAGCGCCGCCTTGGTCGGGAACTGCTTGAACAGGGTCGCCTTCGACACCCCAGCTGCCTCGGCGACCTTGGCCAACGACGTGCCGGCGTACCCGCCGTCGAGGAACAGTCGGGTGGCCGCCTCGATGATGGCTGCCCGCTTCTGCTCGGCGACGCGCCGGTGGTAGGTCGAAGACTCCGTCGTCATGGACGCATCCTACGCGAGACGAGTCACTTGACTCACCACCTGTCGTGGACGTAGCTTGGTGGCGAGGTGAGTCACTCGACTCACCTCCGTTTGTAGAGAGGACCGCGTCATGGGACGCTTCGACAAGCACACCGTTCTCGTCACCGGCGGCACCGGCGGGCAGGGCGCCAGCCACGTCCGGGCCTACCACGAGGAGGGGGCGAACGTCGTCATCGCCGCGCTCTCCGAAGGGCCGGGCGAAGAACTCGCCGCCGAACTCGGCGAGCGGGCACTGTTCGTCCGCCTGGACGTCACCGATGAGGACGCCTGGGCCGCGACGGTCACCGAGACCGAACGCCATTTCGGGCCGATCGCGGTGCTGGTCAACAACGCCGGCGTCCAGAACCCCGCAGTGCCGATCGAGGCGATCGAACGGCGGGTCTGGGACCGCATTCTCGACGTCAACCTCACCGGCGCGTTCCTCGGCATCAAGGCCGTGACCCCGTCACTGCGCCGCAACGGCGGCGGAGTGATCGTCAACATCGCCTCCACGATGGCCCACGTCGGCACGTCGCTCTACGCGCCCTACGTCGCCAGCAAATGGGCGCTGCGCGGGCTCACCAGGACCGCCGCGCTGGAGCTGGGCCGGGACGGCATCCGGGTCAACTCCATCCACCCCGGCGTCATCTCCACCCCGTTGATCAGCGAGCCGATCGCGGGCCAGCCGCCCATCGCGGACTTCTTCTCGCCCGAGCCGTACGCCATCCCGCGGTTGGGCACCCCGGCCGACATCACCGCTCTGCTCCTCTACGTCACCTCGGCCGACGCCTCATTCGTCACGGGCTCGGAGTTCGTCGCGGACGGCGGGCTCCTGCTCGGCCCCGCCCTGCAGCCCGACACGACGGCGGCGTGACCGAATCACCAGCCGCCCTGAGCGCCCCGTCGGTCCGGCTGGGTTTCTGCGGGGGCCCGGTGGGGGTCTATCCCGTGATCGGTGTTTCTGGCGGTTCGGTTAGTAGGTTTCGGCGGCCGGCCAGCGGTCACCGAAGGTGATGGCGAAGGCGTTGAGTACGGGTTTCCAGCGCATCGTCCATCGGGCGCGG
>NZ_PQHY01000147.1:0-4443 GCF_003385175.1 Amycolatopsis ruanii | reverse complement strand
GGAACACCACTCTATTCGTCGGCAGCGGCAGGAGTGGATAGGAGACAGGACGCGGGCGGGGCCGCCGCGACCGCAGAACCGGCCCGCGCACGGCACGCCCGCACCGGCCCGGCCCGCGACCGTCCACACCGAACACACCACCGAACAGACCGAGCCGCCCGGTGAGCGCCCGGAGCACCGGCACGTGCCGGACCTGCCCGCGCTGCGGATCGTGTGCTGGCAGCTCGCCCTGGTGCTGGGCCTGGTCGCCATCGGCCGCCCCTGGCCGGTGGTGGCGGGCCTGCTGACCACCGCCGCCGGGCTGCTGGTCTGGACCGCCGGTCGCGTCGGGGGCCGCTGGCTGTCCGACGAGGTGGCGCTCCGGGTGCGCCTGCTGCTGCGGCGCCGGCGCGCCGCGGGCCGGCGGGACCTGCTGGACACCCTCGCCCCGGGTGCCCGGGTCGGCACCGCCGAACTCGCGGGCGTGCCGGCCGGGGTGATCAGCCGGGACGAGGAGCTGGTCGCGGTCCTGCGCCCGTCCGGCGACGATCCCGGCGCGTTCGCCCGGCTCGCGCTCGCCGGGGCGCTGGTGACCGGCACCGGGGAGCCGCCCGCGATCCGGCTCCAGCTGGTCCTGCACCGCGGGCCACGGCAGACGGACGCCACCCGGGCCTGGCTCGCGGTGCGCGCCCTGCGCGATCCGGCCCTCGCCGCCGACGCCGAGCTGCTCGCCGCGCTGACCAGCGTCGTGCGCCGCGCGCACCGCAAACTCCGCGGCGCCGGCCTGGGCGCGGTCGCCCTGACCGATCAGGAACTGCTCGCGACCCTGGCCGCGCTCACCCACACCGGCCCCGGCCGGGACGCGGTCGCCGAGGAGCGGCGGTACTGGCGGGCCGGCCCGATCACCCAGATCGGCGTGCGCGTGACCGGTCTCGGCGCCCGCCCGCCGCGGGCCCGGGTCCACGCGCTGCACCAGCTGCTCGCCGCCGTGCCCGGCGCCGCCTCGTCCCGGTCGGTCACCGTGCCCGGGCACGACGCCGTGCTGCGCGTCGCCGCCACGACCGACAACGCCGCCGACACCGCCGTCACGCGGCTGCTGTGGGCACCGCCCGCGGGGCTGCACCTGGAACGAATGGACAACCAGCACGCACCGGCCGTCGCCGCGTCGCTGCCGATCGGAGGAAAGCCATGATCCCCCAGCCCGCACTCGAGGCACGCCAGGCCCCGCCGCGACTGGCGGTCCTGAACGGACAGTCCACCGGCGCGCTGGTGTCCCGCCACGCGCGGGTCGCCACCAAGCTGGCCGCCGCCGAACGGGAGGTGCTGGTCGTCAGCTCGCTGTCCGGCGGCCCCGCCGACCCGGTCAGCAGGTTCGGCCCGGTCGACCACGCCAACCTCGCCCGCGGCGTCCGCTACCGCATGCTCGTCCCGGACTCCGCGCGCACGACGCCCGGTCCGGCGCGGCGCCTGGGCAAGCTGGCGCAGGCCGGCGCGGAGATCCGCACGATGCCGGTGGTGCCCGTCGAGGCGCTGGTCGTCGACGGCGCGCTCGCCGTGCTGCCCGGCGAGCAGCGGGACATCGCCGTGCTCCGCCTGCCCAGCGTGATCGGCACGATCATCGAACTCGTCGAGCACCTCTGGCCGGCCGCGGTGCCGCTCGCGCCGGCCGACCCGCCGGCCACCACCGAACTCGCGGGGCGCGACCGGGAGCTGCTGGCGCTGCTGTCCGCGGGCTGCACGGACGAGTCGGCCGCGGCCGCGCTCGGGGTGTCCGTGCGCACGGTGCGGCGCATGGTCGCCGGGCTGATGAACCGGCTCGGCGCGCGCAGCCGCTTCCAGGCCGGGGTCAAGGCCGCCGGGCACGGCTGGCTGGCGGGGAGGGCGAGCTGATGACCGCGGTCGGCGGCCGGACCCTCCTCGTGGCGCCGGGACGGCACGGCGCCTACGCCACCGTCGGCGAGGCGGTGCTCGGCGCGCCCGACGGCGCGTGCGTGTCCATCGCCGCCGGCACCTACGCCGAAACGCTGGAACTGCTCGGCCGCACGCTGACCCTGCGCGCGGCCGAGGGCGCGGAGGTCGTGTTCGACGGCACCGGCGCGGACGTGCCGGTGCTGTCCGCGCGCGGCGGCGCGCTCACCGTGCACGGGGTGACCGTGCGGGCGGGTGGCGCGGCCGGGGTGCAGGCCGAGAACGCGGCGCTGACGCTGACCGGCTGCACCGTGCACGCCGAACGCGGCCCGGCGGTGACGGTCCGCGGGCCCGGGCCGGTGGCGATCACCGACGTGTCGGTCACCGGCGCCGAGCACGGCCTGGTGCTGGAGGGCACCTCCGGGGTGGTGGAGAACGTGACCATCGACAACGTCGCCGCCGACGGGATGATCGTCGGGCTCGGTGCCGACCCGGTGATCCGGTCCTGCACGGTGAGCGGGTGCGGGCAACGCGGGCTCTACATCTACCAGCACGCGCGGCCGGTGGTGGAGAACTGCCGGATCACCCGCACCGCCCAGGCCGGGATCCTGGTGGCGCACCGCGGCGAACCCGTGCTGCGCCGGACCTCGGTGCGCGACGCCGGGGACGTCGGCATCGACGTGGGACCGCACTGCGGCGGGTCGGTCGAAGCGTGCGAGGTCACCAACACGGCCGAGCCCGCGGTGCGGCTCGCGTCCTCGGCGACCGCGACGGTGACGACCGAGCCAGCCGCGCTGACCGGCGGGTCGAGCCCGCTGGACGCCCTGGACGCCGAACTCGACGGCATGGTGGGGCTGCCCGCGGTCAAGGCCGAGGTCCGCTCGCTGGTGGACGAGATCCAGGTGAACTCGTGGCGGTCGCGGGCCGGGCTGTCCACCGGGGCGCTGAGCCACCACCTGATCTTCGCGGGCGCACCGGGCACCGGGAAGACCACGGTGGCCCGCACCTACGGCAGGCTGCTGCGCGAGCTGGGGGTGCTCGGCGGCGGGGAGTTCCGCGAGGTGTCGCGGCGGGACCTGGTCGGCCAGTACGTGGGCCACACCGCCGAGAAGACGGCGACGGTGTTCGAGCAGTCCGTCGGCGGCGTGCTGTTCATCGACGAGGCGTACACCTTGTCGCGGCAGACGGGCAGCGGCGCCGACTTCGGCCAGGAAGCCATCGACACGCTGGTGAAGCTGATGGAGGACCACCGCGAGGAGATCGCGGTGATCGTCGCCGGGTACACCGCCGAGATGCGCCAGTTCCTCGCCGCCAACCCCGGGTTGTCGTCGCGGTTCGCCAAGACGATCGAGTTCGAGAACTACACGCCGGACCAGCTGGTCGGCATCATCGGCCGGATGGTGACGGCCGGCGACTACGACCTGGACCCGCGTGCCGACCCGGTGCTCGCCGCGCACTTCGACCGCCTGTCGGCCGCGCCTGATTTCGGCAACGCGCGCGACGCGCGGAAGCTGTTCGAGGCCGTGCGCAAGGCCCAGTCCGGGCGGCTGCGCCGGCTGGGGCGGGTTCCGGACGCCGCCGAGCTGCGGGAACTGCGGCTCGACGACGTGCTGGCCGCCGTCGGGGCCTGATGGTTCGTACCATGGGAGCGGCGAGGGCGACTGTGATTCCGAGGACGACCACCATGACGGCTGCGGGGGACGCACCCGGCGACCTGGTTCCGCTGGGCGACGGGCCGAGCGCCAGTGTGCTCGCCGGGGTGGACGAGGCGGCCGGGACGGCGTTCGCGCTGAAGGTCTACCCGGGGCGGCTCGACCGCGGCACCCGCGCCCAGGTGGACGCGGAGCTGGGCGCGCTGGCGGCGGTGCGCGGCCGGGCGCCGGTGCTGGTGGCCGACGCGGTGCAGGACCTGCCCGACGGGCGGTGCGCGCTGCGGATGGAGCTGTGCGCGCAGTCCCTGCCGGAGCTGGTGACCGCGTTCGGGCCGATGACGGCGGCCGACGCGCTGGGGCTGGGCCGGTCGCTGGCGGCGGCGCTGGCCGCGGCGCACGCGGCCGGTGTGGTGCACGGCGGGGTCACGCCGGGGAACGTGTTGTTCCGGCCCTCGGGCGAGGCGGTGCTGTCCGACTTCGGTCTGGCGCTGCGCCGGGCCTTCCCCCGCGACCCGGCGCGCGACATCGGTTTCCTGGCACCGGAAACCCTGCGCGACGGCACCGCCGACGAGCGGTCGGATTTGTACGGCCTGGGCGCGATGCTGTACCTGGCGCTGACCGGGCGGTCGCCGCACCAGGGGCGGCCCGGTGAGCAGGAGGGCGAGCTGGTGCTGCGGGCGCTGCACGAGCCCGTGGCGCCGATGGAGCGGGCCGACCTGCCGCCCGGCGTGGGGCAGCTGGTGGCCGCACTGCTGGCCCGCGACCCGGACGCCCGCCCCCTCGACGCGGCGACGGTGGCCGCCCGGATGGGCGCCGCCTTCGGCGAGCGAGCGCTCGGAATCCGCCCCGCGTTCGACGATTTCGGGACGGCGCCGGGCGGGGGGCCGTTCGGTGGGCCGCCGGG
>NZ_PQHY01000146.1:0-4573 GCF_003385175.1 Amycolatopsis ruanii | reverse complement strand
ACTCCCCCTCCCGCACCCGATCCCCAGCCCACATCGGTTGCCGAGCAGCGGGGTCAAGGTACTCTTTCCAGCCTTGACGCCGCTTCTCGGCAACCGAACACTGAAAGATCGGGTCCGGGAGGGGCAGATCCGGGCGTAGCGAAGCGAAGCCGGCGCTTCCAGCCGCGCGCAGCGCAAACACGCGCGTAGCGCCTACACGTCCACCCCAACCCGAGCAGCCAACCCAGCGAAATGCTCCCCAAAAACCCGCTTCGCGCGCTTCCGCAACCGAGCCCGCCCAATTTCATCGGACCCCGCCAGCAGCCCGGTCCCGGCGACGAGCGTCCCCAGCACGTGCACCTCGTACCGCAGATCCAGTCCGCGCGGTAACTCCCCGTCCTCGACGGCCTCGGCCAGGTGCGCTTCCACCCGTTCGGCCCAGTCGCGGTAGCCCTCGCCGAACCCGCCTTCCCGCACCTGCCCGGGATCGTGCGACCAGAACGCGAGCCAGATCTGCCAGCAGCGGAACCGGACCTCGTCCAGCGGCAGCAGCGCGAGCGTCGCGGCCTCGGCGGCGGCCAGCCCGCGCTTGGAGCCGATCGCGGCGAGCACCCGCGCCGAGGCGACCGCCGCGTTGTGCCGCAGCACCGCGCCCATCAGCTCGGCCTTGTCGGCGAAGTAGTGGGTCACCGAACCGGTCGTCACGCCGGCTTCGGCGGCCACCGCGCGCAGGGTGGTGTCGTTGGGGCCGTGGGCGGCGACCAGCCGCCACGCCGCGTCGACAAGCTGGTCGCGCGACTGCGGATCGCGAATTCGCCGTGCCATCGTCCCGCACCCTCTTCCATAACCACTGTTACGTAACGCATGATACGTAACGCCGGTTATGCGAATCAACGAGGAGCGAGCATGGACCTTGCGCAGGAGTGTGCGGCGGAGGCCGCCAAGCTGACCGTCCCCGGGCTGCTGCGGCGGAATGCCGAACGGTTCGCCGGCGAGCCCGCGCTGACCACCGCCGCGGACACCGTCACCTGGTCGAACCTGCGGAACCAGGTTGCCGGGTTTGCGCACGGCCTGGCGCGGCTGGGTCTCGCGCCGGGCGAGCGCCTGCTGATCATGATGTCCAGCCGCCCCGAGCACTGGGTCACCGACCTCGCCGCCGCCCACCTGCGAGCGCTGCCGTGCACCGCCTACCACACGTTGAGCACCGAGCAGATCAGATATGTGGCACGGCATTCCGCCGCGACGGTCGTCGTCCTGGAGGGTGCCGCCGAGCTGGATCGGTGGCGCCCCGTCCTCGGTGATCTACCGGCGCTGCGGCACGTCGTGGTGCTGGAGGACGTCGAGCTGCCTGGGGACAGCCGGTTCGTGCACTGGGCGGACGTGCTGCGGCGCGGCACGGCGGCGCACCGGGCGGACCCGGCCGCCTTCGAGGGGTTCACCGACGCGATCGAGCCGCACGAGCCGGTCGGCATGATGTACACCTCGGGCACCACCGGCGATCCGAAGGGCGTCGTCCTGACGCACTACAACGTCATATATGAGGCCGTCGCGCTGGACCGGCTGGTGCCTATGGCCGACCACGCGCCGACGATCGCCTACCTGCCGCTCGCGCACATCGCCGAGCGGGAACTGGCGATCTATCGCGCGCTGTACAAGGCGTCGCACGTGCACATCTGCCCGGAGCCGGCGCAGGCGGTGACCACGCTCGCCCGGGTGCGGCCGCCGTCGTTCTTCGGAGTGCCGCGGGTGTGGGAGAAGCTGGCGGCCGCGCTGCAGGCGGCTTTCGCGGCGACGCCGGAGGACCAGCGCGGCGCGATCCTGACGCAGCTCGGTCTCGACGGGCTGCAGTGGCCGGGCAGCGGTTCGGCGCCGCTGCCCGCGCCGGTGCGGGAGTTCCTGGCGAGCGCGGGGATCGACGTGCACGAGGTGTGGGGGATGAGCGAGACCACCGGATGTGCCACGGCGAACATCCCGGGCGCGGCGAAGCCGGGGACGGTCGGGCGGCCGCTGCCCGGGGTCGGGCTGCGGATCGCCGGGGACGGCGAGATCTTCGTGCGCGGCCCGATCGTGTTCTCCGGGTACCTGCGGGCCGACGGCACGGTCGAGAAGGTGACCGACGCGGACGGCTGGCTCGCGACGGGGGACATCGGCAACCTCGACGAGGACGGCTACCTGACGATCACCGACCGCAAGAAGGAGCTGATCATCACCTCCAGCGGCAAGAACGTGGCGCCGACCAAGATCGAGGGGCTGCTGAAGGCGCACCCGCTGGTGGGGCACGCGGTCGCGGTCGGGGAGGGGCGGCCGTACCTGACGGCGCTGATCGCCCTGGACGAGGAGGCGGCCCCGGCCTGGGCGAAGGCGCGCGGGATCAGCGGGAGCCTCGCCTACCTGGCCGGCCACCCGACGGTGCGAGAGGAGATGTCGAAGCTCGTCGCGGCGGTGAACGGCCAACTGGCGCGCGCCGAGCAGATCAAGAAGCACTCCATCCTGCCCGAGGCGTGGTCCCCGGAGTCGGGCGAGCTGACGCCCACGCTGAAGCTGAAGCGCCGCGTACTGCACGACCGGTTCGCCCACGAGATCGAGGCGCTGTACCGGGACTGAGCGCGGTGGCCGAGGATGCGGTGGGGTGGCCGCTGGTTCGCAGGGCCGCTGGTGGAGTTGAGTCACTCAGGAATCCGGGAAGCGCCTCCCGGAACTGCCCGACCTCGTCCCGAGGTCGAGGACGCCTGCCCACTCGTACCTGATATATGCCGGAAGCGGCTCCCAGTCCCGCGAGCCGCTTCCGGCATACAGGTCACATGTGACCGGCCAGGCCGCCTGCGCGCGGCTACCGAATCTCAGCGCGCACGGCGCCGCAGCAGGGCTGGGTCGATGTCCGCCGGTGGTTCGGGTGCTCCGAGGTCCGACGGTGAGTACCCCTTCGGGTAGCCGGGGTAGCTGCGGACCTTCGAGTTCAGCAGCTTCGACTTCCGGCGCGGCGGCAGCAGCCGCACCACCGCGGCCCGCGCGCGGAGTCCCGCCCGCGCCGCGCGGTCCACCCACGCCGGGCTCGGGCGGAACCCGAACGCCGCGAGCATCCGGTCGTCGAGCAGGCTCTTGGCGCCCATCGCCACCGCCGGGCGCAGGGGCTTCGGAAACCACACGCAGAACAGGTCCAGCGTGTACCGCCCGATCCGGTGATTGTCCGGCGAATATACGAAGTTCGCCTCCTCGTAGGCGTCCTTGAACTTGCGGAACGCGTCGAAGTCGCCGGGGATGTCCTTGATCCCCATCCGCCTGCCGACCTCCCGGAAGTAGAAGTACGCCGCCTGGCGCTCGTTCTCGTGCAGCGGCCGCCAGCCGAACGAGTCGATCCAGTCGATCGGGTCGTAGACGAACGTCGACAGCACGTACAGCATGTCGTCGTTGCTGATGCGGTACCGGCCGTGCATCCGGTTCACCGTGCTCAGCGCCTCCCGCCCGCGCGGCGAGTCGTACCCGTGCTCCGCCAGCTCCGCCATCAGCACGGCCGTGTCGTCATAGCGCTTCTGCGGCCGTTTCTCGAACTCGCCCGTCGCCGCGAGCAGGTGTGAGATGCTCGGGACGCAGTACGTGCGGAACAGCGCGAACTCCAGGGCCCGCTGGTAGTCCCACGGGAACTCGAAGCCGATGGAGATGCGGTAGATCTCCTGGTGGTCCCGCTCGGGGTCGCACCGCTCGATCCGGCGCAGCCAGTATCCGGTCATCGCCAGCCTCCTCGTTATCCAATATCCTATATCTGACAGAAGGAGGGCAAGATGCCGCGATCCGGTCTCACCCGCCGGCCCCAGCTGGCCGACGAGGTGGCCGCGCACCTGCGCAACATGATCACGTCGGGTGAGGTCCGCGCGGGGGAGTTCCTGCGGCTGGACCAGATCGCGGCGGACCTCGGGGTGAGCGTGACCCCGGTGCGCGAGGCGCTGGCCGCGCTGCGCGGGGAGGACATGGTCGAGCTCGAACCGCGCCGCGGGTACGTGGTGCAGCCACTGTCGCGACAGGACGTCGAGGACATGTTCGCGGTCCAGTCCGATCTCGCGTGCACGCTGGTCGGCCGCGCCACGCTCCGGCTCACGGCCGAGGACGTGCAGCGGTTCACGGCGATCAACGACGACCTCCTCCGCGCCGCCGAGGCCGCCGACGCCGCGGAGCTGGAGCGGCTGGAGTACGAGTTCCACCGCGCGATCAACCTCGTCGCCCAGTCGCGCAAGCTGTCCTGGCTGCTGCGCAACGTCTCGGTGTACCTGCCGCAGCACTTCTACTCCACGGATGCCGAGTGGCGCTTCGGAGCCGTCCGCTCGCACAAGAAGCTCCTGCGGGCGCTGCACCGGGGCGACGTCGAAGCCGCGATGGCCGAGACCCGCAAGCACGTCCTGGACAGCGGCGCCCGGCTCATCGCGCACCTGGAGGAGATCGGGATGTGGTCGCAGGACTAGTGTCCTGAGTCCCTAATTCGCGTGCAGTAGCGTGCGATGGAGTCAAGGATCTGGTCGGCGGTCTTGGTCCAGACGTAGGGCCGTGGTTCGTTGTTCCAGGTCTCGATCCATGCGCGGATGTCGCGATTGAGCGCGTGGAC
>NZ_PQHY01000145.1:0-4634 GCF_003385175.1 Amycolatopsis ruanii | reverse complement strand
GTGGAGGGAGTTGTGCGCGGCCGGGCCGCTGAGGGTGGTGAGCGCGTGACGGCCCAGACGGCCCGGCCCGGCCGCGCACAACTCCCTCCACTGTGGACCGAACTTGCGGCGCATCAGGGCGTTGTCGGCGTTGCCGCGCTGGGCGCGCAGGCTGGCGAAGAACCCGCCGCGGCGCGCCGGGTGCAACGTCCGGCGCGTGCCGCGCTCCAGCCGCCACCCGGCCTGCCGCACGCGCAGCGCGAGGTCGGCGTCCTCGCGGAAGGCCCGCGGGAACCGCTCGTCGAACCCGCCGACGGCGGCGAGGACCGCGCGCCGGTAGGCCATGTCCGCGGTGATCCACTCCGCGGTGGCGAGCCCGGCCGTGTCGCGTTCCTCGTCGGTGGGCCGGCGGCCGCCGGTCGGGCCGGGCACGATGATCCGGCCCTGCGAGGCCGCCACGTCGGAGGCCAGCGACTCCAGGTCGGTCACCAGGCGGGACGGCCAGTCGGCGGTCGGGCGCACGTCGTCGTCGAGGAAGGCGATCCACTCGGTGTCCGCCGCGCGCCAGCCCACGTTGCGCGCCGCGGCCGGGCCCCGGCCGCCCGAGCGCAGCACGCGCACCTTCAGGGTCGTGTCGGGCAGCGGCAGCTCGCCCGGTTCGGGGCGGTCGTCGACGAGGACGACCTCGGCCGGGGCCGGCCCGATCCCGTGGTCCAGCGCGGACAGCAGGGCCCGGAGGCTGTCCCGGCCGGTCGTCGGGACAACCACGGTGTAGGCGGTCATGCCGGCCTCCGCACCACGAACGGGCCGATCGCCAGCAGGTCGACCGGGCTCGATCCGAAGCACTCCAGCGCGTCACGCGGCGAGTCGACCATCGGGCGGCCCGCGGTGTTCAGGCTCGTGTTGACCACGACGGGAATCCCGGTGCGGGCGGCGAATTCGCCGAGCATGCGCGCGACCAGCGGCTCGGTGGCCGGGTCCACCGTCTGGATCCGCGCCGTGCCGTCCACGTGCGTCACGGCCGGGATGCGGTCCCTCCACTCCGGACGGACGTCGTGCACGAACAGCATGTAGGGACTGGGCACCGGGCCGCGTTCGAACAGCTCCCGCGCGCGGTCGGCGAGCACCATCGGCGCGACGGGGCGGAACTGCTCGCGGCCCTTGACGTCGTTGAGGCGTTCCAGGTTGCGCTGGTGGCCGGGGTGCGGGTGCAGCGAGCGGTGGCCCAGCGCGCGCGGGCCGAACTCGGCGCGGCCCTGGAACCACGCCACGACCTCGTCGTCGGCGAGCGCCTGCGCCACGGTGGCCGCGAGGTCGTCCGGCCGTTCGTAGGGCAGCCGGGCGACGTCGAGCGCGTGCTGGATCTCGGCGTCGGTGAACCCGCGGCCGAGGTCGGCGCCCGGCATCGGCGCGGCGGGTTCGCCCAGTTCCGCGGCCAGGTGCAGGGCGGCGCCGAGCGCGGTGCCCGCGTCCCCGGCGGCCGGTTGCACCCAGATGTCGTCGAACGGGCCCTCGGCGAGCAGCCGGGTGTTGGCCACGCAGTTGAGGGCGATGCCGCCGGCCATCGTCAGGTTCCGTTGCCCGGTCTGCAGGTGCAGCCACCGGGCGAGGTCGAGCAGGACCTCCTCGATCCGCTGCTGCATGCTCGCGGCGAGGTCGGCGTGCGCGGGCCGGAAGTCCGCGCCGGGCTCGCGGCGGGGCGCGAACCGGGACAGATCCACCGGCGCGGCGCGGAAACCGCCGTCACCGAGCGCGGCGATCTCCGCGCGCAGCGCGTCGGCGAACCGCGGTTTCCCGTACGAGGCCAGGGCCATCACCTTGTACTCGTCGCTGGAGCGCGCGAACCCGAGGTGCTCGGTGAGGTCCTCGTAGCGCAGCCCGAGCGAGTGCGGGAGCCGCTGCGCGGCCAGCTCGACCAGCTTGCCGTCGCGGTACTCCCCGGCCAGGTAGGAGGTCGCCTCACCGCGCCCGTCCGCGACCAGCACGGCGGCGTCACCGAACGGAGCGGCCAGGCCACTGGACGCGGCGTGCGCGACGTGGTGGCGGACGAACCGCACCTTGCCCGGGTTCAGGCCGGGCAGTGCCGTCTTCAGGAAGTTCGGGGCGCGCCGCGCGAACGTGGTGCGCAGCTCCTCCCAGCCCGGGTCGACGCCGTCGAGGTCGTGGTCGACCAGATCGGGGTCGTAGGAATAGCCCACCGCGTCCAGGTCGCGGGGTTCGATCCCGGCCTGCGCCAGGCACCAGCGGGCCGCCTGCTCGGGGAGTTCCCAGGTGGAGAAGGGAACCGGGCGTTTGCCGTGTTTGCGGCGGCTGAACCGCTCTTCCTCGGCGGCGGCGACCACCCGGCCGTCCACCACGAGGGCGGCGGCCGGATCGTGGAACACCGCGTTGATCCCGAGGACCCGCAAGCTCGTTACCTCCACATCCCGTCACTACTGCTACTTAGCGCTACCCCTGCTACTCCGCGTCTAAACGAGACTGAGGTGGGCGGCGAACCACTCCAGGGTCCGGCGCAGGCCCTCGTGCAGCTCCACGCGCGGCTGCCAGCCCAGTTCCCGTTGCGCGACGGCGATGTCCGGGCACCGTCGTTGCGGATCGTCCACCGGGGCGGGGATGCTGCGCACCGGCACGGTCGTGCCGGCCAGCCGCTGGATCTCCCCCACCAGGTGGCGGATCTGGAGTTCGTGCGGGTTGCCGAGGTTGACCGGGCCCGGGAAATCGCTGTCCGCCAGTGCCAGCAGGCCGTCCACGGTGTCGTCCACATAGCACAGGGAACGGGTCTGGGTGCCCGCACCGGCGACGGTGACCGGTTCGCCGGTGAGGATCTGCTTGATGAACGTGGGGATCGCCCGCCCGTCGCCGGGGCGCATGCGCGGGCCGTAGGTGTTGAAGATGCGCGCGATGCCGGTGTTCACGCCGCGGGTGCGGCGGTAGGCGGCGGTGAGCGCTTCGGCGTAGCGTTTCGCCTCGTCGTAGACGCTGCGCGGGCCGACCGGGTTGACGTTGCCCCAGTAGCTTTCGCGCTGCGGGTGCTCGCGCGGGTCGCCGTAGACCTCGCTGGTGGAGGCGAGCACGAACCGGGCGCCGGTGACCTCGGCGAGGTCGAGGGCGTGGTTGGTGCCCGCGGCGCCGGTCTGCAGCGTTTCCACCGGCAGGCGGTCGTAGTCGCGGGGCGAGGCGGGGCTGGCCAGGTGCATCACCAGGTCGACCGGGCCGCCGACGACCAGCCCGCGGGAGACGTCGGCCTCCACGAAGTGGAAGTCCTTCCCGGTGAGGTGCGCGATGTTGCCGGTGGTGCCGGTGCACAGGTTGTCCACGCAGGTGACGCGCATGCCGCGGGCGAGCAGGCGGTCGCACAGGTGGGAGCCGACGAAACCCGCTCCGCCCGTGACCACCGCATGCCCGCGCATGCGCTTCTCCTACCCGGCGGAGTCACTTCAAAACGCTACGGAGGTACTTCTCCTACGCCAGGGCTAACAGCGCCAGCGCGGCGGCGGCCCCGCAGACACCGAGAGTCTGCTTCCGGCTGAGGCGTTCACCCAGGAAGAGCAGTGCGAGCACCACGGGGATGGCCGGGTAGAGGGCGGCCAGGACGGTCGCGACGGCCAGCAGCTGCTGGTGGGTGGCGACCCAGTAGAGCACGATCGCGACGCTGCCCAGGGCGCCCGCGGCGGCGGCCGGCCAGGCGAGGCGGGGACGCAGCGTGAGCGGGGTCCGCGTGGTGAGCACGAGCGGCAGGATGGCGGCCACGGAGGCGGCGCGGCTGACCACGATCGGCCACAGCCCGGCGTCCAGGGGCACGGGTTTCATGGCGAGGAACTGGACGGCGAAGCCCGCTCCGGCGATGAGCGCGTAGCGGATGCCGGGGCCGGTGGGCCGCCCGCCGCCGGAGACGAGCCAGATGGCGGGCAGGGCGAGCACGATGCCGGCGATCGCCGCGGGCGAGGGCCGTTCCCCGAGGAAGGCGAGCCCGGCGACGACGGGCAGCACGACGGCCCCGACGTCGCTGACGGGCACCACGACGCTCAACGCGTCCCGGCTCATGGCGCGGTAGAGGAACGCGACGCCGATGCCGGTGCCGACGCCGGACAGCGCGCCCCACAGGAGCCCCGTGAGGCCGGGCGGGGACCAGACGACCGCGACGACGAGCGTGACGAGGGTGCCACCGAGCTGCGCGTACAGCGAAACGGTGAGGCCGGGCGCCCGGCGAGCGATCACCCCGTTGACGAAGTGCGTGACGCCGAAGCACCCAGCGGAGGCGAGCGCCAGAAGCTCACCGGTCATCGGCGGCCTCCCGCACCCGGCGAAGTGGCCACCACCGTCGCACGCGGCCGCGCCGCAGCGGCACGCGGGCGCGGGCCGTCCACGGACGCGCCCCGGCCGCCACTGATGCGCACCGGCCGCCGCGCGGCACCGGCATGCGGCCCCCGGCCGCCGCCGCTCGCACCCCGGCCACCTCGCCGCGGCGCGGCGCGCCACCGGCACCCGAAGTCACCCCTCATTCCCCCGCCTCCCGCGCCCGGCAGGCCGCGCCCACCGGGCCAGCGGAACCGAGGCCACCCGCCCCGACCCAGCACCGCTGGGTCGGGGCGGGTGGCCTCGGTTCCGCTGGCCCGGTGGGCGCGGCCTGCCGGGCGCGGGAGGCGGGGGAATGA
>NZ_PQHY01000144.1:0-5122 GCF_003385175.1 Amycolatopsis ruanii | reverse complement strand
CGTGTTGTTTGAGAACTCAACAGTGTATTGATGAGCTAAAGCCAGTTGATTAGCTAGAACCCTTTGTGGGTTCCTTTGAGGCTATGAATCATAGCCGGATCGATTTTCTAGCATTGTTGGAGAGTTTGATCCTGGCTCAGGACGAACGCTGGCGGCGTGCTTAACACATGCAAGTCGAACGCTGAAGCATCTTCGGGTGTGGATGAGTGGCGAACGGGTGAGTAACACGTGGGTAACCTGCCCTGTACTTTGGGATAAGCCCTGGAAACGGGGTCTAATACCGAATATGACTCCACACCGCATGGTGTGGGGTGGAAAGTTTCGGCGGTACGGGATGGGCCCGCGGCCTATCAGCTTGTTGGTGGGGTGATGGCCTACCAAGGCGACGACGGGTAGCCGGCCTGAGAGGGTGACCGGCCACACTGGGACTGAGACACGGCCCAGACTCCTACGGGAGGCAGCAGTGGGGAATATTGCACAATGGGCGGAAGCCTGATGCAGCGACGCCGCGTGAGGGATGACGGCCTTCGGGTTGTAAACCTCTTTCGCCAGGGACGAAGCGTAAGTGACGGTACCTGGAGAAGAAGCACCGGCTAACTACGTGCCAGCAGCCGCGGTAATACGTAGGGTGCAAGCGTTGTCCGGAATTATTGGGCGTAAAGAGCTCGTAGGCGGCTTGTCGCGTCTGCTGTGAAAATCCGGGGCTTAACTCCGGACCTGCAGTGGATACGGGCAGGCTTGAGTTCGGTAGGGGAGACTGGAATTCCTGGTGTAGCGGTGAAATGCGCAGATATCAGGAGGAACACCGGTGGCGAAGGCGGGTCTCTGGGCCGATACTGACGCTGAGGAGCGAAAGCGTGGGGAGCGAACAGGATTAGATACCCTGGTAGTCCACGCTGTAAACGTTGGGCGCTAGGTGTGGGTGACTTCCACGTTGTCCGTGCCGTAGCTAACGCATTAAGCGCCCCGCCTGGGGAGTACGGCCGCAAGGCTAAAACTCAAAGGAATTGACGGGGGCCCGCACAAGCGGCGGAGCATGTGGATTAATTCGATGCAACGCGAAGAACCTTACCTGGGCTTGACATGCACTGGAAACCGGCAGAGATGTCGGCCCCCTTGTGGCCGGTGTGCAGGTGGTGCATGGCTGTCGTCAGCTCGTGTCGTGAGATGTTGGGTTAAGTCCCGCAACGAGCGCAACCCTTGTCCTGTGTTGCCAGCGCGTAATGGCGGGGACTCGCGGGAGACTGCCGGGGTCAACTCGGAGGAAGGTGGGGATGACGTCAAGTCATCATGCCCCTTATGTCCAGGGCTTCACACATGCTACAATGGCTGGTACAGAGGGCTGCGATACCGTGAGGTGGAGCGAATCCCTTAAAGCCGGTCTCAGTTCGGATCGCAGTCTGCAACTCGACTGCGTGAAGTCGGAGTCGCTAGTAATCGCAGATCAGCAACGCTGCGGTGAATACGTTCCCGGGCCTTGTACACACCGCCCGTCACGTCATGAAAGTCGGTAACACCCGAAGCCCATGGCCCAACCCGTAAGGGAGGGAGTGGTCGAAGGTGGGACTGGCGATTGGGACGAAGTCGTAACAAGGTAGCCGTACCGGAAGGTGCGGCTGGATCACCTCCTTTCTAAGGAGCACAACACATCCACTCGCCGATGGTGAGTGGAGTGGCCAGGCTCAGTGTCCGACTGTGGCACTGTCTGGTTGCTCAAGGAATTGTGGACGACTGGCTGATGCTCATCACCTGCTTCGAGGATGTGTCTAGTACTGCCGGCTTCGGTTGGTGTGGAACGGGCATCGGAGGGGCCGGGTGGTGGGTGTTCATCTTTACGCTGTTGGGTCCTGAGGCAACACGGTGTGTTGTTTCTGGGTGTGGTGTTTGAGAATTGCAGAGTGGATGCGAGCATCTTTGTGGTCAAGTTGTTAAGGGCACATGGTGGATGTCTTGGCATCAGGAGCCGATGAAGGACGTGGGAGGCTGCGATAAGCCTCGGGGAGCTGTCAACCGAGCTGTGATCCGAGGGTGTCCGAATGGGGAAACCCAGCACCTGTTATGAGGTGTTACCCGTACCTGAATATATAGGGTGCGTGGAGGGAACGCGGGGAAGTGAAACATCTCAGTACCCGTAGGAAGAGAAAACACTAGTGATTCCGTGAGTAGTGGCGAGCGAAAGCGGAGGAGGCTAAACCGTGCGCATGTGATACCTGTCAGGGGTTGTGTGTGCGGGGTTGTGGGATCCATCTTCCAGAATCTGACAGTTCTGGCATCGTGCTGCATGGCTAGTGGAACCGCCTGGGATGGTGGACCGGAGTGGGTGAGAGTCCCGTACGCGAAAGCTGTGTTGGTGTGGTGTGGTGGTGTTCCCGAGTAGCAGCGAGCTCGTGGAATTTGCTGTGAATCTGCCGGGACCACTCGGTAAGCCTAAATACTTCCTGGTGACCGATAGCGGACGAGTACCGTGAGGGAAAGATGAAAAGTACCCCGGGAGGGGAGTGAAAGAGTACCTGAAACCGTGTGCCTACAAGCCGTCAGAGCGATCGTTTGATTGTGATGGCGTGCCTTTTGAAGAATGAGCCTGCGAGTTAGTGCTGCGTGGCGAGGTTAACCCGTGTGGGGTAGCCGTAGCGAAAGCGAGTCTGAAGAGGGCGTGTGAGTCGCGTGGTCTAGACCCGAAGCGGAGTGATCTACCCATGGCCAGGCTGAAGCGAGGGTAAGACCTCGTGGAGGGCCGAACCCACCAGGGTTGAAAACCTGGGGGATGAGTTGTGGGTAGGGGTGAAAGGCCAATCAAACTCCGTGATAGCTGGTTCTCCCCGAAATGCATTTAGGTGCAGCGTCGCATGTTTCGTGGTGGGGGTAGAGCTACTGGATGGCCTAGGGGCCTTACCGGGTTACCGAAGTCAACCAAACTCCGAATACCATCACGTGAGAGTGCGGCAGTGAGACGGCGGGGGATAAGCTTCGTCGTCGAGAGGGAAACAGCCCAGAACACCGGCTAAGGCCCCTAAGTGTGTGCTTAGTGGGAAAGGATGTGGGGTCGCCGAGACAACCAGGAGGTTGGCTTAGAAGCAGCCATCCTTGAAAGAGTGCGTAATAGCTCACTGGTCAAGTGGTCCTGCGCCGATAATGTAGCGGGGCTGAAGTACACCGCCGAAGCCGTGTCAATGACACATATACATCCGCAATGCTCTTTGGGAGTGTTGTGCAGTGGTGTTGTTGGGTAGGGGAGCGTCCTGCATCCAGGGAAGCGGCGAGGGAACTCAGTCGTGGAGGGTGTGGGAGTGAGAATGCAGGCATGAGTAGCGAATGCAGAGTGAGAAACTCTGCCGCCGGATGACCAAGGGTTCCTGGGTCAAGTTAATCTGCCCAGGGTAAGTCGGGACCTAAGGCGAGGCCGACAGGCGTAGTCGATGGACAACGGGTTGATATTCCCGTACCCGCGTATGTTCGCCCATGATGAGGCGCATGATACTAACCACCCGAGCCGGTGGAGACCTTCGGGTTGAGATCGGTGAGCGTGGGGCCTGAGTGTGTAGTAGTCAAGCGATGGGGTGACGCAGGAAGGTAGCTCCGCCAGTGAGTGGTTGTACTGGTGTAAGCGTGTAGCCTGGGACATAGGTAAATCCGTGTCCCGTTGAGGGTGAGACGTGATGCGTAGCCGTTGAGGCGAAGTAGGGTGATCCTCTGCTGCCGAGAAAAGCCTCTAGCGAGAACATGTGCGGCCCGTACCCCAAACCGACACAGGTGGTCAGGTAGAGAATACTAAGGCGGTCGGGTGAACTGTGGTTAAGGAACTCGGCAAAATGCCCCCGTAACTTCGGGAGAAGGGGGGCCAAAGCACTTGAAGCCCCGTGCGGGCTAGGGTGAGTTGGCCGCAGAGACCAGCGGAAAGCGACTGTTTACTAAAAACACAGGTCCATGCGAAGTCGTAAGACGAGGTATATGGACTGACGCCTGCCCGGTGCTGGAACGTTAAGAGGACCGGTTAGCTCTCTTCGGGGGGCGAAGCTGAGAATTTAAGCGCCAGTAAACGGCGGTGGTAACTATAACCATCCTAAGGTAGCGAAATTCCTTGTCGGGTAAGTTCCGACCTGCACGAATGGCGTAACGACTTTCCGGCTGTCTCAACCACAGGCCCGGTGAAATTGCACTACGAGTAAAGATGCTCGTTACGCGCGGCAGGACGGAAAGACCCCGGGACCTTTACTATAGCTTGGTATTGGTTTTCGGTTCGGCTTGTGTAGGATAGGTGGGAGACTGTGAAGCTGTCACGCTAGTGGTGGTGGAGTCGTTGTTGAAATACCACTCTGGTCGGATTGGGAATCTAACCTAGGGCCCTGATCGGGTTCAGGGACAGTGCCTGGTGGGTAGTTTAACTGGGGCGGTTGCCTCCTAAAAGGTAACGGAGGCGCCCAAAGGTTCCCTCAGCCTGGTTGGCAATCAGGTGTTGAGTGTAAGTGCACAAGGGAGCTTGACTGTGAGACTGACGGGTCGAGCAGGTGCGAAAGCAGGGACTAGTGATCCGGCATCTCCTGGTGGAAGGGATGTCGCTCAACGGATAAAAGGTACCCCGGGGATAACAGGCTGATCTTGCCCAAGAGTCCATATCGACGGCATGGTTTGGCACCTCGATGTCGGCTCGTCGCATCCTGGGGCCGGAGTAGGTCCCAAGGGTTGGGCTGTTCGCCCATTAAAGCGGCACGCGAGCTGGGTTTAGAACGTCGTGAGACAGTTCGGTCCCTATCCGCCGCGCGCGTAGGAGACTTGAGGAAGGCTGTCCCTAGTACGAGAGGACCGGGACGGACGAACCTCTGGTATGCCAGTTGTCACGCCAGTGGCATGGCTGGTTAGCTACGTTCGGAAGGGATAACCGCTGAAGGCATCTAAGCGGGAAGCCTGTTCCTAGATGAGGTCTCCCACCCCTTTGTGGGTTAAGGCCCCCAAGAGACGATTGGGTTGATAGGCCAGACATGGACGCACAGTAATGTGTTTTTGAGTGGACTGGTACTAATAGGCCGAGGACTTGCCCACGAAGCTGCTACGCATCCGCTCTGCAACTCTGAGACACCACACCACACCTGTGGTTGTTTCACAGAGTTTCGGTGGTCATGGCGGC
>NZ_PQHY01000143.1:0-5441 GCF_003385175.1 Amycolatopsis ruanii | reverse complement strand
CAGGCCGCAGGCCGCAGGCCGCAGGCCGCAGGCCGCAGGCCGCAGGCCGCAGGCCGCAGGCCGCAGGCCGCAGGCCGCAGGCCGCAGGCCGCAGGCCGCAGGCCGCAGGCCGCAGGCCGCAGGCCGCAGGCCGCCGCAGGCCGCCGCAGGCCGCAGGCCGCCGCAGGCCGCAGGCCGCCGCAGGCCGCAGGCCGCAGGCCGCCGCAGGCCGCAGGCCGCAGGCCGCCGCAGGCCGCCGCAGGCCGCAGGCCGCCGCAGGCCGCAGGCCGCAGGCCGCCGCAGGCCGCAGGCCGCCGGAGGGCCGGAGGTGGAGGCCGCACGCCGGGGGTGGAGGCCACAGGCGCAGGCCGCCGGAGGGTCGGAGAAGGCCGCAGAGGGTGGAGGCGGTCAGCGCCGGCCGGGCCAGAGGCCTACGGCGCCGCGAAGCCGATGGGCCGAGGGCGGCCGGAGGCGCGCCAAGGGTGCGCAGAGGCGAGGGGCGGCCAAGGAGGCTGACCGGATGCGGCCCGAGGCCGCAAGCGGAGCGGGCCAGCTCGCGGCCGAGGCGAAACCCCGGCAGGCGCGCTCTCACCTCAGGAGGAGGCCGAGGCCGAGACCCGGCAGGCCAGGCCGAAGGCCGAAGCGAAACCTCGCAGGCCAGCGCCCTCCTCGGCAGGAGGCCGAGACGACACCCGGCAGGCCAGGCCAGGCCGTGCCCGAGGCGAAAGCCCGGCAGGCTTGCGCCCTCCTCGGCAGGAGACCAAGGCCGGGCGAGCCCTGGCCGACCGCGCCTGGCCGGAGGCCGGGCGAGCCCTGGCCGGCCGCGCCTGGCCGAGTGCCTCAGGCTGAGGCTGCCCGGAAGCGGTCCGCCAGCCGGAGGGCCGACATGCCCAGCTCGGCGGGGAAGGCGGGCGCCGGTGGGCTCGTCAGGCGCTTCAGCTCCGGCTCGGTGTAGCGGACGCACTGGCGGTGCCACTCGAGGATGCCGGACATCCAGTCCTTCAGCTCGTCTGCGTGCCGGATGAGCGCGTCGCGGGCTGGGGGGTCCAGTTCGGCATCCTCGAAGAGCTGGGGCAGGTCCGCGGCCAGGATGTGCTCGAACTGCCGCATCCGCGCCGTCATCAGGTCGTTCACCACGTCCCGCGCGGCGAGCCGGTCCAGGCCCAGGAAGTGTTCCACCACCAGCACCATGTTGTGCAGCTCGCCCTCGAACTCGATCTCCTTCTGGTAGGAGAACAGGTCGTTCACGAAGCACGCGTAGTCCTGCGCCGCGGTCTCCAGCTCGCGCAACGTCCGCGTGCCGAACAGCTCCGGCGGCACCGCCGTGAGATGGGTGATCCGGGACAGGCTCATGGTCATGTCCGACCCGAACGTCCGCCGCCGCATCTCGACGTAGTCGATCGGGTCCGGGATGCGGTTCTGCGCCTGGTTCGCCAGCTCCCACACCCAGCTCGCGGTCATGTCCTCCACGGCCTTCCGGAACACCCGCCGCGCGTCGACGCCCAGCGGGGTCGCCGTGCGGCGCCACAGGTCCTGCAGACCGCGCTCCAGCGGAGTCAACGGCTCCGGCGTCTCCCCCGCGTCCAGCGGCATGAACAGCGACAACCGGTCGTTGGACGCTTTCGCCGCGGGCACGTTGCGGCCCGCCCCGAACACCGCCGGGAAGTAGTCGTCGCCGTAGGTGCCCCACGCCAGCCACGCCGTGGACAGGTGCAGCTGCTCCGGATCGGCGTCGGCGTGGATCATCGACGCGCAGTGCGCCAGGTCGATCCCGCGCAACCGCTCCTCGTCCCACACTCCCCCGGCCTCCACGCCCGGCACCGAGTCGTAGAAACCCATCTCCCGGCACCAGTGCACGTTGTGCTCCCGCGCCTCCTCCAGGTGCGGGCTCATCCGGAAGGCGTAGGGCATGTAGATCTCGGGCAGCGGCAGGTGCCCGACCTTGGTGAACGGCACGTGGTCGCGTTGCCGCGTCCGGGTGCGCAGGACCGGCCCGGGCGTGAGCCGGCTGGGGCCGCCGCCGGCCGCGCCCTCGTTCATGTACCGGCTGGACCGCGCGTGCCACTCGTGCCCGCCGGACTGCCAGTCCTGCAAACCCTTCACGTAGGCGCCGACGGCGATCTGCTCGTGCGGCAGTGCGGCGTGTTCGGCGAGCAGGGCGGGCACGTCGACCAGGGCCGTGTCCTCGAACTGCTGCAGCCGCGAGGTCAGCAGCTCGTTCACCAATTCGGCGGCCTCCTGGGTGGAGCAGCCGAGGAACCGTTCGAGCACCAGCACGGCGTTGGAGTTCTCGCCCTCCTCCTGCACCTCGCGCTGGTAGGAGAACAGGTCGTTGCGCAGGTGCACGGCGTCGGCGAACGTGTCGGACAGGACCTCGATCGGCCGCGTCCCCGCCAGCCGGTCCGGCACCTCGGCCCGCACGGCGTACTCGACCAGGTTCGCCGACCACGGCGCCCCGCCGACCCGCCGCCGCATCTGGATGTACTCGATGGGGTTGGCGACGCGGCCCAGGTCGATGTTCGCCAGCTCCCACATCGACTCGACCATCAGGTTGCGGGTGCTCAGCGTGAACCGGCGCCGCCACCCCTCCGACATCGCCGGGATCGTGCGCTCCCACAGGTCCTTCAGCCCGGCCTCGGCGGGGTTCTCCGGCTCCGGCGGCTCCTGGCCGGGCGCGGTCATGAACAGCTCGAGCCGGTCCAGGTACTCCTTCGCGCCCACCATGTCGCGCGAGTACTTGAACTGCTCGAGGAAGTGGTCGTCGAAGAAGAACACCCAGACGTACCAGTCGGTGATCAGATCGAGTGCCGGCCCCGCACAGTCCGGATGCGTGTAGGCGCACATGAGGGCGTAGTCCATCTCGGCCAGCGCGGACTCCGTCCACACCACACCCCCGCCGGGTTTGGGCGCGTCGAGCATGCCCATGCGGCGCGCCCAGTCCATGCTGTGCGCGCGGGTGCCCTCCAGGTTCGGGTTGAGCCTGGCCGGATAGGGGACGTAGAACTCGGGCAGAGTGAAGGCCTGCATGCCTTCGACAGTGTCATTCCCGGGCCGGCGGCGGCAACAGCCAGGTGAGCGATCCCAGGCCCTGTTCGGATGACGCGGGCAGAACACCCTCAGTTGCCTTGATGTCCTCTTCGGACAGTCTCAGTTTCATTAGTGACGACCAGGGGATTGTCCGAAGATTCCGGGAGACTTCGAAATCCGGGAGGCGGCGGGACTGGGCCGTTCGAGCGATTTCACGCGAAACGAGAACACCAATGGAGTGATGTGACAAATATTTCCAGCCGTGGAACCCGACTACTGGTGGACCGATTCGCAGGGGAAGCGCAGACCGGGCTACAAGAAGAAGGGCGGCGCGGCTATCGCGGCGGTGGCGCTGGGCGGCGGCGCGGCGGGCGGCGCGGGCCTGACGACCGGCGGCGGTACCGCGGGCGGCACCGCGACCTCGGCGCACGGCAAGCCGGCCGGCAAGGACGCCGCCCGCAAGGGACAGCGCGATCAGGCCTGGACCCGCCTGGGCCTGCGCCAGCTGAAACAGGTCGCCCGCGCCGAACTGACCTGCGGCGCACACTCCTACGGTCAGGTGCGGCAGTTCTTCCGGAAGCACCCGTGCCGCAAGCTGGACCGGCTCCTCCTCGCGATCGGCGACGCGCACGGCAACACCGTCGTGGTGTCGATCGCGTGGGTGCGGATGCCCAGCGCGGGCACCGCGGCCGACCTCAAGGAGCTGGCCGACACCGACGGCACGGGCAACGTCGAGCCCCTCGCGGCCGGCGCGCTCGGCCTCGCCGGCGTGGAGTTCACCGGGCAGTACTACGGCTCGCGGCGCAGCGGCTCGCTCGTCGTCATCGCCGAGGCCGCGCCCGGCGGCGGACACCCGGACCCCGCGACGATGGACGACGCGGCCGAGGTCGCCGCCGAGTTCCCGCCTCCCTAGCGGCGCTCGAGGATGCCGCGGATGAACGCGGCCTGGCCGGCGTGCTGCAGGTCGTCGGACAGGATGCTCACCAGCCGGACCCCGAGGGTCACCGGCGGGTCCCACGCCTCGTCGACCACCTGGTCCAGCTGCGACTCGCGCAGGCCGCCCAGCCACGAGACCGTCGAGTCGTGCACGGCGTCGTGGTAGCCGGCGAGCAGTTTGGCCTCCGCGCGCACGGCGGCCACGTCCTTCGAGCGGTGGCCGTAGCCCGTCGCCCCCGGTCCGAACGGCAGGCCGAACCGCTCGTGCCAGCCCTCCTCGGTCCACACCTGCGGCGTGCCGGCCAGGTCCGCGATGTGGTCGTCCTGCACGCGCGTGAGATGCCAGACCAGCCACGCGATCGAGTTGGCGCCCTCGTCGAGACGCTGCGCGAGCTGGTCCTCGGTCAGCCCGTCGACGGCCTCGTGCACGACCTCCTGGACGCGGTCGAACCCGTCGATCACCAAGTCCGCAACAGTCATGCCCCCACGCTAACCGCGATCGACGAGTCCCGCCGCGACGAGCTGGACCGTCACGAGCACCGCGATCGCCGCGGCGGCCGGCAACCCGATCAGGACCAGCACCTGCGTCACCCCGGCCTGCACCGGGCTGGCCCCGCCGAGCAGCACACCGACGTAGGCGCCGGGCAGGGTCACCAGGCCGACCGTGCGGGTCTGGTCGAGCGCGGGGATGAGCGCCTGGCCGGCGGTGGGGCGGCAGATCTCCAGCGCGGCGGCGCGCGGCAGGAAGCCGAGGGCGAGGGCGGCTTCGTACTCGCCGTGCCGGGTGGACAGCTCGTCGAGGGCGCGGCGAGCGGCCTGGGAGGTCGCGCTCATCGTGCCGCCGATGACGATCCCGGCGATCGGCACGACCGCGATCGGCTCCAGGGGCACCACGCCGGACCCGAGCACGAGCGCGAGCACCGGCAGGACACCACCGGCCAGGGCGACGGCGATCCACGGCAGGCGGCCCAGCGGTAGCCCGACGCGCCGGGCCGAGGTGACCGCGGCGACGGTGAACATGAGCAGCACGAACAGGCCGGTCCACCACCCCGACCGGAGCACGGCGGTGATCAGCAGCGACACCGCGGCCAGCTGGGCGACCGCGCGGCCGGCCGCGGTCACGACCGCCCACCCGGGCCCGAGCCGCCCGAGCCACACGGCGAGCGCGCCGGCCGCGACGAGCACGGCGAGGACGACGGCCAGCATCGGGCCGGCCTGCAGGGTCGCTCCGCTCACGAGGTTGATCGTGCCGCACGGCGGGCAGTGGCCGCCGGATGAGGGACGGGATCGGAATCGCGGCGCACGTGCGGGGGTGGCTTCCGGGCGGGCGCTGGGTCACGGCGACGCGGGCCGGGACTGCAGCACTCCGGGCCAGCTAGCTGTTGCGGGTCATGACGTTGGTGTCGGCTGCGGGGGCTTGAGACGAGGGGACGGGTCTTTCGGCGGCAGGATGAGAAGTGCGACCCACTCATCCGCCGAGAGAAAGACCCGTCCATGCA
>NZ_PQHY01000142.1:0-5441 GCF_003385175.1 Amycolatopsis ruanii | reverse complement strand
CCCCCTGACCGGCCCACCCCGCCGTACCACCCTCGACCTCGTTCTTCAAATCCCCCGCGACCACACCCACCTCGGCCGCCACATTCGCCCAGGTATCCGAAAACGACTGGATCACCGGCGGATCCCCCGCCAACCAGTCCAACGCCTCCTTCAACGGCCGCACGTGCTCGATCAACCACGCCACCCCGTACTGAGCCAGCGTCCCCAGCGGATCGATCACCATCGACAGAACCTCGAGACCAGTGCCCAACGCACCCAGCCCACCCTCGACCCACGACCCGTCCTTGATGCCGTTGGACAGGTCCTGCGCCGACTCCAGAATCCCGATACCGGTGACCGCCGTCGTCTGGGACTGCGCCTGCGCCACCAGCGGATTGCTCATGTCAGTGGTTCACCCAGCTGCTTGACCGTCTGCCGGGTGTCCTCGTCCTGGCCCTCGTACTTGGTGACCGCCGTGCGCACGTTGCCCGCCGTGCCGGTGACCGACTCCTTCGCCGTCTCCAGCGCCCGGATGCCCATCTGCTCGAACGGGTCGAGCATCATCGCGAACGGCTGGCAGATCACGCCGAACGCGCTGTTGTCCATGCTCACCTGGCGGGCCGCGTCGACAGCGGTCTGCAAGCGTTGTGCCAGCCCGTCGACCTTGCCGGCGTGCGTGCCGAGCTCGTCGGTGAGCACCTCGTAGCCGTTGGCGGCCCCGCGGGACGCCGAACCGCCCGCCCTCGCCGCGGCACCCCGCGCGAAGCTGCTGGTCATCGCTCCCCCTAGTCGCGTCGCAGGAAGGACTGGTCCCCGAAGTCGTCGTCACCGTCGTCGCGGCGGGGCCGCTGCGGCGGCGCCGGCCTGCGTGGCTGCCGCGGCGGCTCGTCGTCGGCCTCGGTCTCGATCCGCAGCTGGCGGCCCGGCGCGGGCGGCTCGGGGTCCTCCGCGGGTGGCTCCGGGAAGTTCTCCTCCGCGGTCCGCACGATGTGCTGCGCCGCGCTGTCCGACTCGCCCACGGTCCCGGCCACGATCTCCTGGATGACCTGCGGATACTTCGACTGGGCCTTCTGCATCGCCTTGAGCACGTTGGCCGCGATCTCGTCCGGGCTCATCGACCGGACCGCGTCGGTCATCCGCACCCCGGTGGGGATGCCGTTGTTACCGACGGTCACGCTGACCGCGCCGCCAGCCACCGATTCAGTGATCGAGATCTGTTCGACCTCGTGCTGCATCGCCTGGAAGCGCTGCGACCGCTCGACCGCGTTGCGCTCCCAGTCGCCGACCATGCGCTCGATGTCCGACAGATCCGCCACCTGACGACCCCTTTCCGCTCTTACTGGAGACGGTCCGGCGACCGTACCGGTTCCACACCGGCCCCGTACTCGATTCCGGCAGGTCCCTTACTCGTCCGGACGCACGCTGGACCGATCAAGTGAGGAATCCCAAACACCAGTCCCGGGACTTGGGCCACTTCGGTCACAACGGCGAACGCGAGGGGGTTAGCCTGGTAGGCGCATCAAGCGGACAACAAGATCGAGATATGGATAGAGGCGAGTCCCTGCCGTGTCCAGCAGCAGCCCTGCGTCACAGTTCGGCCCCAACGAATGGCTCGTCGAGGAGATGTACGACCAGTTCCTCGCCGACCCCTCTTCAGTAGACGCCGCATGGCACGAGTTCTTTTCGGACTTCAAGCCGACGCAGGCCACCGAGTCGAAGCCGGACGCCGCCCCCGCGCCCGTCCGTGAGCAGCCCGCCAAGCCGGGCAACGGCCAGGTCGACCAGGCTGCGACTGCCCCGGCCGCGCCCACCCAGCCGAAGCCCGCCGCGAAGCCGGCCGCCCAGCCCGCGAAGCCCGCCGCCGCCAAGCCGGCCGCCGCGGCGGCTGCGGCCTCCAAGCCGGCGGCGGCCGAGCCGGAGAGCAAGCAGCTGCGGGGCGCCGCCGCCGCGATCGCCAAGAACATGGACGCCTCGCTGGCCGTGCCGACCGCCACCAGCGTGCGCGCGGTCCCGGCCAAGCTGATGGCCGACAACCGCATCGTCATCAACAACCACCTCAAGCGCACCCGTGGCGGGAAGATCTCGTTCACGCATCTCATCGGCTACGCCATGGTGCGGGCGCTGCAGGACTTCCCGAACATGAACCGGCACTACGCGCTGGTCGACGGCAAGCCGCACGCCGTCACGCCGGAGCACGTCAACCTCGGCCTCGCCATCGACATGAAGGGCAAGGACGGCGGCCGCACGCTGGTCGTCGCCTCGATCAAGAACTGCGAGAACATGACGTTCCGCCAGTTCTGGCAGGCCTACGAGGACATCGTCAAGAAGGCCCGCAACAACAAGCTGACCGCGGACGACTTCGCCGGCACCACCATCTCGCTGACCAACCCGGGCGGCATCGGCACCAACCACTCGGTGCCGCGCCTGCAGGCCGGCCAGGGCGCGATCATCGGCGTCGGCGCCATGCAGTACCCCGCCCACTTCGAGGGCACCAGCGAGAAGACCCTGGTCGACCTGGGCATCAGCAAGATCATGACGCTGACCTCGACCTACGACCACCGCATCATCCAGGGCGCGGAGTCGGGCGAGTACCTCAAGCGCATCCACGAGCTGCTGCTCGGCGGGGACGGCTTCTACGACGACATCTTCACGTCGCTGCGGCTGCCCTACGAGCCGGTCCGCTGGGTCTCCGACATCCCCGAGGGCGAGATCGACAAGACCGCCCGGGTGCTGGAGCTGATCGACGCCTACCGGATGCGCGGCCACCTGATGGCCGACACCGACCCGCTGAACTACCGCCAGCGCCGCCACGAGGACCTGGACATCCTCTCGCACGGCCTGACGCTGTGGGACCTCGACCGCGAGTTCGCCGTGGGCGGGTTCGCCGGCCAGCAGAAGATGAAGCTGCGCGACGTCCTGGGCGTGCTGCGCGACTCCTACTGCCGGACCGTCGGCGTCGAGTACACCCACATCCTGGACCCGGAGGAGCGCCGCTGGATCCAGGACCGCGTGGAGGTCCCGCACGCCAAGCCGGACCCCAACGTCCAGAAGTACATCCTGTCGAAGCTGAACGCGGCCGAGGCGTTCGAGACGTTCCTGCAGACCAAGTACGTCGGCCAGAAGCGGTTCTCGCTGGAGGGCGGCGAGACGGTGATCCCGCTGCTGGACACCGTCCTGGACAAGGCCGCCGAGCACGAGCTGGACGAGGTCGTCATCGGCATGCCGCACCGCGGCCGCCTGAACGTGCTGGCCAACATCGTCGGCAAGCCGATCTCGCAGATCTTCCAGGAGTTCGAGGGCAACCTCGACCCGGGCCAGGCGCACGGCTCCGGTGACGTGAAGTACCACCTGGGCGCGGAGGGCAAGTACTTCCGCATGTTCGGCGACGGCGAGACCAGGGTGTCGCTGGCGTCCAACCCGTCCCACCTGGAGACGGTCGACCCGGTGCTCGAGGGCATCGTCCGCGCCAAGCAGGACATCCTCGACAAGGGCGACAGCGACACCGGCGGCTTCTCGGTGCTGCCCGTGCTGCTGCACGGTGACGCGGCCTTCGCCGGCCAGGGTGTCGTGGCGGAGACGCTGAACCTGGCGCTGCTGCGCGGCTACCGCACCGGCGGCACCGTGCACATCATCATCAACAACCAGGTCGGCTTCACCACCGCGCCGGAGCACGCCCGCTCCTCGCAGTACGCGACCGACGTGGCGAAGATGATCGGCGCCCCGATCTTCCACGTGAACGGGGACGACCCGGAGGCGGCGCACTGGGTGGGCAAGCTGGCCGTCGACTACCGCCAGGCGTTCAACAAGGACGTCGTCATCGACATGATCTGCTACCGCCGCCGCGGCCACAACGAGGGCGACGACCCGTCGATGACGCAGCCGGCGATGTACGACATCATCGACACCAAGCGCTCGGTGCGGAAGACCTACACCGAGTCGCTGATCGGCCGCGGGGACATCTCCGTCGAGGAGGCCGAGGCCGCGCTGCGGGACTTCTCGAGCCAGCTGGAGCACGTCTTCAACGAGGTCCGCGAGCTGGAGAAGCACCCGATCGCGCCGAGCCCCTCGGTCGAGGAGGAGCAGCAGGTGCCGGCGAAGGTGCCGACGGCGGTGCCGGCCGAGGTCATCGAGCGGATCGGCGACGCGTTCGTCAACGTGCCCGAGGGTTTCACCCCGCACCCGCGGGTCAAGCCGGTCATGGAGCGGCGGCACAAGATGTCCCGCGAGGGCGGTATCGACTGGGCCTTCGGCGAGCTGCTGGCGTTCGGTTCGCTGGCGATGGAGGGCCGCCTGGTGCGGCTGTCCGGTCAGGACTCCCGCCGCGGCACGTTCACCCAGCGCCACTCGGTGCTGATCGACCGCAAGACCGGCCGGGAGTACGCGCCGCTGCAGAACCTGGCCGACGAGCAGGGCCGGGTGATGATCTACGACTCGGCGCTGTCGGAGTACGCGGCCGTCGGTTTCGAGTACGGCTACTCGGTGGCCAACAGCGACGCGCTGGTGCTGTGGGAAGCGCAGTTCGGTGACTTCGTCAACGGCGCCCAGACGGTGATCGACGAGTACATCTCGTCCGGTGAGGCCAAGTGGGGCCAGCGGTCGGACGTCGTGCTGCTGCTGCCGCACGGCCACGAGGGCCAGGGCCCGGACCACACGTCGGGCCGCATCGAGCGGTTCCTGTCGCTGTGCGCCGAGGGCTCGATGACCGTCGCGGTGCCGTCCACCCCGGCGAACTACTTCCACCTGCTGCGCCGCCACGCGCTGGACGGCATCCAGCGCCCGCTGATCGTCTTCACCCCGAAGTCGATGCTGCGGAACAAGGCGGCGACGTCGGGCCTGGAGGACTTCACCGGCGACTCGAAGTTCATGTCGGTGATCGACGACGCGCAGGTCGAGCCCGGCAAGGTGCGAAAGGTGCTACTGACCTCGGGCAAGCTCTACTGGGAGCTGGTGGCCGAGCGAGCCAAGCGCGAGGCCGACGATGTCGCGATCGTGCGCATCGAGCAGTACTACCCGCTGCCGAAGAAGAAGCTGCTGGCGGCGCTGGAGCGCTACACCGGCGCCGAGGTCGTGTGGGTCCAGGAGGAGCCCGAGAACCAGGGCGCGTGGCCGTTCTTCGGCCTCCACCTGCCGCGCACGTTCCCGGACGTGCTCGGCAAGCTGGACGTGGTCTCGCGGCGGCCGATGGCTGCCCCGTCGGCCGGTTCGTCCAAGGTGCACGAGG
Organism: Amycolatopsis ruanii; assembly: GCF_003385175.1. Classification (NCBI taxonomy): domain Bacteria; kingdom Bacillati; phylum Actinomycetota; class Actinomycetes; order Pseudonocardiales; family Pseudonocardiaceae; genus Amycolatopsis; species Amycolatopsis ruanii. The sequence continues at coordinate 241 of NZ_PQHY01000142.1, read as the reverse complement.
TGGAGCAGAAGGCACTGATCGCAAAGGCGTTCAGCTGATCCAGCCAGGCAAGGCGCCCTCTCCGCGAAGCGGGGAGGGCGCCTTTTTCTTTTACCAACCACCAGAAAACGCAAGCCGGCAACGCAACAGAACCGACCAAGCCCCACACCTCCCCCGCCCCCGATCCTGTCCCTTATCAACACCTGCCGCCGGCGCCCAACAGCGAGGTGTGGGATCAGGGAGGCCGCCTGTTCCTAGACAA
>NZ_PQHY01000141.1:0-5610 GCF_003385175.1 Amycolatopsis ruanii | reverse complement strand
CTCCGGGCGTGCCGCCCCCTCCGGGCGGGGGTGCCCCGCACTCCAGGCGTCCCCCCCGGCAGTCCGGGCGGAGTGCGCGCGCGGGTCCCGTCCGCGCGGGAGCCGCGTCCGTCCCGTCGTCCCGATCCGATGTGAGGTCCGCCCGATGTCCGAATCGATCGACTACCCGCCCGAGCCGTGGGACCTGCGCGGCCACCTGCACGTCTCCGCGTGGGCGGTGCCCGTCCGGGAACTGCCGGAGCTGCCACCGGGTGTGCGGCCACTGGTGGTGGCCGGGCGGGCGCTCGTGCTCGCCGCGTGGGTCGACTACCGGCCGCCCGGTGTGCTGTCCTACCGGGAGCTGATGGTCACCGTGGTGGTGCGCGGCGGGCTCACCGTGACGATCCCGCACATCTGGGTGGACAGCCCGGCCTCGCTGGCCGGTGGTCGCGCCCTGTGGCACATCCCGAAGGAACTGGCGGAGTTCACGCTCACCGACGGACCGGAGTTCACGGCGGAGGCGCGTGTGGGTGGGGACGCGGCGGCGGGGGAGGCGCCTGCCGGTGGAGACCCGGTGGCTCGGCCGGAGTCCGCCGGGGCGGCGCGTGCTGATGCGGAGGGCCCTGCCGGTGGGGACCTGCTCGCCGGGCCGGAGGCGAGCGGGGAGACCCCGGCCGGCGGGGAACCGGTGGCCGGGCGGCCGAGCGCGGAAGCCGGCGCTGGTGGAGATCCGGAGGCCGCCGGGGCGGCGCCTGCCCGTGGGGATCTGCTTGCCGCGGCGGGGTTTCGGGCTCGGCGCGTGTTGCCGGTGCGGGTGCCGCTGGCGTTTTCCGTCCTGCAGCGCGGGCCCAGGCGCAGCGGGGTGCGCGTGGCCGCCCGGCTCGGGGTGGCCCGCTCGGTGTGGTGCGTCGGCGCGGGTGGGCCGCTTGCGTTTCTGGCCGGGCGTCGTCCGCTGGTCAGTCTGGTCGCGCGGGACTTCCGGATGCGGTTCGGCGGTGATCGCGCGAACCCGTGACACGCCGGGACGTCACACTACCGAGCTATTTGTCCGCCGAGAGCTTGCCTACGTACTGTGTCCGGTAATCCACCGGATCGAGGGGTTTAGACGCCGTACAACCGCGCACCTTCCGGCATCGTCACGCACCGTGAGAACTTCCGGGTAAGAAATGACCGGATAATCGCAGCGCATGACCCCCATCGGCCCGGGCGAGGTTTCCCGGGAGGGCAAACGTCGTTCGTCCGGGTGATGGGGTGGTGTCCGCTGAATTGCTGCGGCCCGGCCTTATCGGCTGCTATCGTCTGCCGTGCTCGTGACGGAGGTTTTCGTCGCGGCGGAACTGTAATCGAGTCGATGGGGAATAAAAAGGTGCTCAAGAAGTCCGCAATTGTCGCCGCTGCTGCGGCCGGTTTCATGATGATCGGTTCCCCGGCCTTCGCCACCCAGGGCGGAGGGTGGGACGACGGCGGCGACACCGGCCAGCTGGGCCTGGTCAACGTCGACGACGTTCTCAACGACAACAACATCGGCGTCTGTGACAACAACGTCAACGTTCTCGCCGTGCAGGTGGAGGACACCCTGAACGGCTTCGGCGTCTCCGTGCCGATCCTGTCCGGCGCGACCCACACCGAGGGTGGCGACACCTCGGACGTCTGCATCGCCGAGGCCGAGAACTGAGCCTGAATCCCACTGGGTTCAGGGTCGTCACGACCCCGGGCCGGCCACCTGTCCCGGTGCGGTCTGACTGCACTCCGGATGGCCCGGGACGGTTTTCTGGGTGAGAGCTGGCCGGTGCCGGTGTGAAACGGGTGCGGACGGGAACTACTGGTACTAGTTCCCGTCCGCACCCGGTCTTCTTCGGGTAGATAACGACGAACACCCGTGTCCGATTCGGATGCGGGTGTTTTGTCGTGCCCGCGATTCTACCGGTCTCCGGGTTGCCGCGCACGTCCGTCGCGTGGTGCGCCACAACCCGGTCCGGACCCACCTTCCGGCGCTCCAGGCCGAGGTGGACGGCCGTGAGATCACGCTACCGGGCTAATTTCCCGGTTCTCCCGAGTTACGGCTCGTATCCACTGCTCTACCGTATCGGGGGGTTTAGACGACGTACAACCGGCCGCCACAGCGGATGCTCACTCACAGTGAAAACGTCTCCGGCGGATGCAACCCGATAATCGCAGCGCATGCCACATGTGGGTCCCCGCGACGGTTTTCCGGGAGGTCAATCGTCGTTCGTCCGGGTGATGGCGAAGTCGCGCCGGATTTGCTTTCGACGCGTCGCCCCGGCTGATAATGTCTGCCGTGCTCGCGACGGAGGTTTTCGTCGCGGCGGAACTGTAAACCGAGTTGATGGGGATTGAAAAGGTGCTCAAGAAGTCCGCAATTGTTGCCGCTGCTGCGGCCGGTTTCATGATGATCGGTTCCCCGGCCTTCGCCACCCAGGGCGGAGGGTGGGACGACGGCGGCGACACCGGCCAGCTGGGTCTGGTCAACGTCGACGACGTGCTGAACGACAACAACGTCGGCGTCTGCGACAACAACGTCAACGTGCTCGCCGTGCAGGTCGAGGAGACCCTGAACGACTGGGGCCTCTCGGTGCCGATCGTCTCCGGCGTGACCGGCACGGAGGGTGGCGACAGCCCCGACGTGTGCGTCGCCGAGGCCGACAACTGAGACTGAACCACGCTCGGTTCAACCCGGTCCGGCCGCCTGTTCCGCTCGGTGCGACCGCACTCCGGATGGCCCGGGACGGATTCCGGCTGAGAGCCGGCCGGTGTGGAGCGGGTGCGGACGGGAACTACTGGTACTAGTTCCCGTCCGCGCCCGGTCCTTCCTCAAGCGGCAACACCAGAACACCCGTATCCGGATTCGGATACGGGTGTTTCGTCGTGCGCTGTTCCGGTTTCAGGCCGGCTGTGGCGCGATTCCGTCGGGCGCGCCCGTGCCCTCCGGCACCTCCGGCAGATCGGCCGCCGCCGGCTCGTGGCTGACCACGTACCGGCCGAGCTGGCGCCCCAGTTCGAGGTAGGCCCCGAACTTGCTGTCGTCGAAGAACTGGTCGCCCGTGCCGTCCCGGGGGAACTCCGGGTGGTGCGCGGCGTAGGACAGCAGCTCGTACGGCAGGTCCCGCCACAGCAGCGCCTTCGCCACGATCAGCCGTCCCACACCGGCCTGCCCGCTCTCGGCCGGGTAGTGGATCGTCCCGGTGATCACCGGGCTGTCCGACAACCTGCTGTTCAGGGCGCTCAGCGGGTGCTCGGGTTCGAGCGGTTCGCCGCCGCCGGGCTCGGCCCGCCACGGGTCGTCGAGCCGCACCCGCACGCCGAGTTCCTGCGTGGCCAGGGCGAGCGCGGACGCCAGCCCGCTCGCCGACGGCGGGGAGTCCGCGCCGGCGTCGATGCAGTAGATCGTCGTGCAGCGGCGGCGGAACAGCTCGACCAGCCCCAGGTTGTCGTAGTGCCCGCCGTCGGTCACGTGCAGCAGCCGGTCGGCGTGCGAGTGGATGCCCAGCACCTCGCGCAGCAGGTAGGGCAGGCGACGGGCGTGCGGCAGCGGCGGATAGGCCCACGCGGCGCGGTCGGTGCGCGGCGGGCAGCGCAGCAGCACGTCCGGGTTGGGCAGCCAGGTGCCCAGCCGCGCGCCGGAGAGCGCGAGCAGGATCTGGTACCAGCGCGAGGCGCGGCCCATCGACGACGCGAACGCCGCGCCGCTGATCGCGACCGCGCCCTGCACGGTGAGGTCGCGCTGGAACCGGCCGGGCACCGATTCCTGCAGGTGCGCGGTCTCGATCCAGCCGACGTCCGGGCCGCCGACCCAGCCGCTGCTCATCGTGTACGAGACCGCGTTGAGTCCGGGGGAGGTGCGGCCCTCGCCGGTCAGGTTCGCCGCGGCCGCGAACACCACGCGCGGGAAGCCCGCCGCGCGGCCGTAGGTCGCCAGCGAACTGCGTTCGGTGCTGGGATAGGGCGCGGCGACGACCTGCCCGTCTCCGCGGCGCACCCGGCGCACGGCGAAGGTGCAGGCCAGCCGTTCCCGGTAGAACGGGTGCAGGCTCAGCGAGGTCTCGTCGATCAGCCCGCCGAGCACGACCAGCACGACCACCAGGCCCAGCGCGGCCCACAGCAGGTCCGGCTCGCCCAGCGGCGTGATCACCGCGGCGAACAGCAGCAGCCAGGCCAGGGCGAGGACGGTGGTGGTGACGATCACCAGCAGCCGCTGGGTGAGGCTGGTCGGCAGGGTCGCGGTGAGCGCGTCGAGCGAGTCCCGGGCCTGGGTCACGACCTTGCGGTTGCGCCACCCGATGGTCGCCAGGGTGGACACGTAGGTCAGCAGCAGCGCGACGAACGGGCTGCCCAGGGCGATCGTGGGCGGGGTCAGGGTGAGCAGGCGGTCGGCCAGCCACGCCAGCGCGGGCAGGCCGAGCACGAGCAGCGCGATGAGGGCGGCCAGCAGTGCGAGCCGGCTGGACAGGCGCCGTGCGATCTGACGCAGCAGCAGCCTGGCCGGCGGGATCCAGCGGGCCACCAGGGAGACCGCCGCGGCGAGCACCAGCGTCAGGCCGAGCGAGAGCAGCGCGCCCGGCCGGGGCGCGGGGTAGCCGCCGTCGGCGGGGAACACCGTCAGCGGGACCTGCCGGTACAGCCAGCCGGTCACCACGCCCAGCACCACCGCCGGGGCGAACACGAGGAACAGCGACAGCAGCAGCCCCCGGGCCAGCACCCCCAGCGCGGTGAGCAGTTCGGCCGGGGTGTTGGCCAGGTAGCTGACGTGCCGCCGGACGTGGTCCTCCTCAGCGCTGCCCGGGCCGAACGCGGTCTCCGGGGTCGCGACCGGTTCGCCGGGCGGGGCCTGCTTCGGGTCGGTGGCCGTGGTGAGGGCCTGGACGAGGGCGCCCGCGGTGTAGCCGCCGCCGGACACCGACACCAGGTACTGGGCGCCGAGCAGCCGTTGCCGCAACGGCTGCAGCGCGCCGAGCGCGACGCTGGCCGAGCGGATCCCGCCACCGGACAGGCAGAACCCGGTGCCGCCGGTGGGTTCGCCCGGGGGCAGGCGGAAGCCGTTGCGCCAGCGGGTGCTCGCGGTCGCCTCGCCTGCGTCGCAGGCGCCGTCGGGGTCGTCGGGTTTCAGCGCGGCGGAGCACACGCCGCCGGGCACGTCGCGGTGCACCGGACGGACGCACCGGATGAGGGTGAGCGCGATGCCGTAGAGGGCGAGCAGGAGCGCCGGGAGCAGGCCGGCGAACTTGGTGACCGCGGCCGCGGTGGCGAAGTCCAGCAGGACCGGGTCCGGATCACGGGTGGCGGCCAGCAGGAGCGCGTTCTCGACGACGTCGGAGACGACCGCGACCAGCCCGGCGATGCGCGCGAAGCGGGCGATTTCGTGCGTCGCGGTGTGCGGCTGGGAGACCCACAGCGCGGCGGTGGTGCCGAGCGCGATCGCGAGCCCGTAGCCGGCGACGAGCGCGAAGTCCCACCACAGGGTGGCCGCGGTGCCGGGCGGGAACGGCAGTGGCTGCGCGCGCCCGCCGAGCTGGCGCCCCACGATCCCGGTGTCCTGGGCGAAGGCCAGGTACACCCCGGCCCCGGCACCGCCCAGCACCAGGGCGGCGACGGCGGTCAGCCCCGCCCTGGTGC
>NZ_PQHY01000140.1:0-5617 GCF_003385175.1 Amycolatopsis ruanii | reverse complement strand
GCGTCGCGGTCGGCGACTCTTCAGCTCTCTTCTTTTTCTCGGCCGTCACCCAGTTATGCACCGTCTGCGCGACCAAATCAAAATCGCGCGCCGCTTCGGTATAGCTCAGCCCGCCCTCGAGTACCGCTTTGACGACCTCAGCCTTCAATTCCGGCGAGTACTTTCTCGGTCTCCTTGCCATGAAACGCTCCTCCGGTGTCCTCCGCCAGTCTACTTGGAAGACGTGTCCGGAGACCTCGGAGCACATCACTTTCCCGCCTTGACACGTCTGCTCGGCGACCAATACACAATCATGGAGAGGGGGCGGGGGAGGCCGGCACCCAAGGCGACCGTCAAGCGCCGTAAGGCGCTTTACACCGCCTCCCGACGAAGGTGCTCCGCGAAGAACGCCAGCACCCGCCGCCACGCGTCCTCGCTCGCCTCGCGGTCGTAGCTCATCCCGGCGATCTTCAGCAGCACGTTGACCGGCCCGTGGAACTGGTTCGCGAAGCTGTGCCCGACCGTCGGATACTCCTTCACGTCGTGCGGCACGTCCCGCGCCGACAGTTCGCGCGACAGCTTGTCCGCCGCACCACGCAGCGAAAAGTCCTTCTTCCCGTACGAGGCCACGATCGGACACGCACCGTCCAACACGGACAGATCCTTGGGCAGCTGACCGTAGTACGGCGCCGACGCGTCGAACCCCCGCGACGCCGCCACCAAGGCGAAGCCCCCGCCCATGCAGAACCCGACGATCCCGACGCGGCCGGTGCAATCGGACCGCGACGCCAGCAGCGAGCGGGCCGCGTCCAGGTCCTCGAACGCCCGGCCCCGGCCGGCCGCCAGCTCCTTGAACACCGACTTCACGCACCGGACGAACCCGCCCCGCGAATACAGGTCCGGCGACAACGCCACATATCCGGCCGTGGCGAACCGGTCCGTGATGTTCCGCGCGTCCTGCGACAGGCCGACCGCGTCGTGCACGATCACGACCCCCGGCCAGGGCGGATCGCCCGAAACCTCTTTCTGCGGGGTCGCCAGATAACCGCGAATGGTTCCGTCCGCGACAGGAATCTCCATTCCCCGCAGGCTAGTCGATCGTGAACGGGTCGTACCTGATCTGATCGAGTGCCGTTCCGGCTACCAGCATCCGGGACACCGTCGCCCGGATCATCGCCGGCGAGCCCGACACCAGCACGTCGTGACCGGGCCACGCGCCGTACCGGGTCACCACGTCCGCCAGTGTGCCCTGCTCACCGCTGGTCAGGCCCGGCCCGTTCTCCACCACCGGCGTCACCGTCAGCCACGGGTTGCACGACGCGACCATCCGCAACCCCTCCAGCGCGTACAGGTCCTCCCGCGTGCGGCCGCCGTAGAACAGGTGCACCTTCGGGTTCTCGCCCCACTGGCCCAGCTCGTCGATCATCGCCTGCATCGGCGCGATCCCCGTGCCGCCCGCGACCATCAGCACGTCCCGGCCGCTTTCCCGGTCCACGCCCAGCGTGCCGAGCGGCGGCCCGAACCGCCACACATCACCCGCCTGGGTGTGGCTGACGATCGCCCGGGAGACCCAGCCGCCCTCGATCGCGCGGATGTGGAACTCCAGCGAGCCGTCCGGGCGCGGCGCGTTCGCCGGTGACAGGTACCGCCACAGCCGCGGCCGCTGCGGCACCTCGACGCTCAGGTACTGCCCGGGCCGGAACGGGATGTGCTGCTCGGGCTCCAGCCGCACCATCGCCAGATCCCAGCTCAGCCGCCGGTGCTCGGCCACCCGCGCCGACCAGTTCGGCGGGTTGGTGTCGGTGGCCGCGGCCTCCTGCATCTGCCGCGCGATGATCGTGAACGCCTCGGCCCACGCGCGCTCGACGTCCTCGGTCCAGTCCGGCCCGAGCTGCGTCTTCATCGCCGCCAGCAACGCGGTGCCGACCGCCTCGTAGTGGCCCGGCACCACACCGAACTTGCGGTGGTCGCGCCCCAGCTGCCGCAGGAACGGCACCAGGTCGTCGGGCTGGTCCACCATCTGCACGACGTGCACCAGGGCGCGCACCATCCGGTTGCGCTGGACCTCCATGTTGATCGGGAAGAAGTCCCGCGTCGCGGGCGCGAGCGTGAACAGCATCCCGTAGAAGAACTGCGTCACCTCGGGCAGGTACGGCTCCGCCTTGGCCCAGGAGTCCCTGATCAGGCGCACCATCGCGGTGACGGCAGGCGGCGCCTCCCGGTGCACGGACCGGGGTACGGGGCTGACGGGGTCGGCTGTCATGGGTTCGGGGCTGCTCCGTGGTGCGCGTTCATGCTCGTCGTCGATTATTCATGAACACGCAATAGCAGGTGAGCGTGTGAAAAGATCATGAATAATCCACTCTGTTCGGTCAATCGTCCCCGGGCAATACGAACACGATCCGTCGCAGGGTAACCGCCGCGGCCGCGATCCTCGTGAAGTTGCTCCTTCCGGGTGGTCCGGCGATCCCCCCACCAGTGGGACAAGTCACCTACTTAGATAGTTGTGGCATACAACTACTGGCTTTATAGTTGTATGTGACAACCAACCAGGAGGTGGGTCCATGGGGGACCGCGACGAGAAGGCCGTCCAGCTCATGCGTGAGCTGCGCGCGGCGGGCCAGCTGCAGCACGCCTGGATCAACCAGTCCTGGCAGCGCGAGCACGACGGCCTGCACCCCGCGGCTGCCATGCTGCTGTCCGACCTCAACGCGCACGGCGAGAGCCGCCCCTCGGACCTCGCGAAACGCAAGATGGTCGACGTTTCGGTGATCAGCAGGCAGATCGCCCAGCTGACCGCGGCCGGTCTCGTCGAGCGCAGGCCCGCCCCCGAGGACGGGCGCGCGAGCCTGATCAGCCTGTCCGACGCCGGCCGCGCCGAGCTGGAGCGCTGGCGGCTGCTGCACGTCGACTTCCTGCAGCGCGCGCTCGCGGACTGGACCGACGACGAGGTCGAAGCACTCACCACCCGGTTGACCCTGATGAACCAAGGACTGCGCGAGGCCCTCGGCCAGACGCCGGTCACCTTGCCCGCCCGCACAGGCGGCGGAGAAGAGGAAGTGATCCCGAAGTGAGCACGACAGCGAACCAGGAGGCGATGACGCCGCGTCAGGTGGGGCGCGCGTTCGTCGGCCTGCTCCTGGCGCTGCTGGTCGCCATGTTGTCCTCCACGATCGTCTCGAACGCGCTTCCGACGATCCTGGCCGACCTCGACGGCTCGCAGAGTCAGTACACCTGGGTGATCACCGCCACCCTGCTGGCGTCCACGGCGAGCACCCCGATCTGGGGCAAGCTGTCGGACCTGTTCAGCAAGAAGATGCTGTACCAGCTGTCGATCGTGATCTTCACGGCCGGCTCGGTGCTCGGCGGCATCGCGCAGTCCATGCCCGAGCTGATCGCGTTCCGCGCGGTCCAGGGCCTCGGCCTCGGCGGCATGCAGGCGCTGGTCCAGGTCGTGATCGCGGCGATGATCTCGCCGCGCGAACGCGGCCGCTACAGCGGTTACATCGGCGCGGTGATGGCGCTGGCGACGGTCGCCGGCCCGCTGCTCGGTGGCCTGATCGTGGACTCGCCGCTGGGCTGGCGCTGGACCTTCTGGGTCACCGTCCCGGTCGCGGTGGTCGCCTTCATCGTGCTGGGCAAGACCCTGCACCTGCCGGTCTTCAAGAAGCAGGTCAAGATCGACTGGATGGGCGCGACCCTGCTCGTCGGCGGCGTCTCGCTGCTGCTGATCTGGGTTTCGCTGGCGGGCGGCAGCTTCGCCTGGTGGTCCTGGTCGACCCTGTTCTACGTGCTGGGCGGCCTGGTGGCGCTGGCGCTGGCGGTGTTCGTCGAGACGAAGGTCGCCGACCCGGTGGTCCCGCTGCGGCTGTTCCGCAACCGCACCTTCACGCTGGCGGTGATCGGCAGCCTGTCGGTCGGCACCGCGATGTTCGGTGGCGCGGTGTTCCTCGGGCAGTACTACCAGCTGGCCCGCGGCTACTCGCCCACGCACGCCGGCCTGATGACCATCCCGATGATGCTGGGGCTGTTCCTGTCCTCCACCATCGCCGGGCAGGTCATCTCGCGCACCGGCAAGACCAAGTCCTGGATGGTCGGCGGCGCGGTGCTGCTGGTCGCGAGCCTGTTCCTGCTCAGCACGATCGACCACCAGACCAACCTGGTGCTGATGGGCGGCTACCTGGCGCTGCTCGGCCTCGGCGTCGGTGCGCTGATGCAGAACCTGGTGCTGGTCGTGCAGAACACCGTGTCGATGAAGGACATGGGGTCCTCGTCGTCGGTGGTCACCTTCTTCCGCACGCTGGGCGGTTCGGCCGGGGTGTCCGCGCTGGGCGCGCTGCTCGCGGCGAAGGTCAGCAGCCACGTGTCGAGCGCGCTGTCCGCGATGGGCATCGAGGCCGGGGCGAGCGGCGCGGGCAGCAGCCTGAACCTGGCCGTGCTGCCGGAACCGTTCCAGTCGATCGTGCGGGCCGCCTACGGCGACAGCATCGGCTCGGTCTTCCTGGCGGGCGGGATCATCGCGATCGCCACGCTGATCGCGGTGCTGTTCATCAAGGAGGTCCCGCTGCGCCGCAGCATCGACCTGACCGAGAACGCCGAGGCCGCGCCGGTCACCGGCTCCGCGATCCACGGTGTGGTGAGCGGCCCGTCGGGCCGCCCGCTCGCCGGGGCCGCGCTGACGCTGACCGACTCGTCGGGGCAACAGGTGGCGCGGACGCTGACCGCGGCCGACGGCACCTACCGGCTGCCGGCTCCGCCGGACGCCATCTACCTCCTGATCACCTCGGCCGCCCGGTTCCAGCCGAGCGCGGTGATGGTCACGGTCAACGGGCAGCCGGTGCGGCGCGACATCGAGATGAGCGGCGCCGGTGGCGTCAGCGGCGTGGTGCGGGCGCGTGGCGGTCAGCCGGTCGGCGGCGCGACGCTCGTGCTGACCGACGACCGCGGCGAAGTGGTCGCGTCGGCCGTGACCGGCGGCGATGGCTGGTACCACTTCGACGACGTGCCCGGCGGCGCGTACACGCTGACGGTCACGGCCGCCGGTCACCAGCCGGCCGCGGTGCCGCTGACGACCACCGAGGGCGAGGAGGCCACGCAGGACGTCGAACTCGGGCTCACCGCCCGGCTCGGCGGGGTGGTCCGGGCCGGCCGCTTCGACCGGCCGGTCGCCGAGGCCCAGGTGACGCTGCTCGACGAGCACGGCGAGGTCGTCGCGGTGACGCTGACCGACGAGGCGGGCCGGTACACCTTCACCGACCTCCCCGCGGGCGACTACACGATCGTGACCAGCGGTTACGCCCCGGTGGCCACGCCGCTGGAGGTCGTCGCCGGCACCCCGCTGTCCCGTGACGTGGAGCTGACGCACCCGCGCTGAGCCCGCAAGACCCGCGAAGACCGCCTCAATCCCCCGGGAGGCGGTCTTCGTGCTTTTCGGGTCGCGGCGTAGAGCGGGGTGCGCACGTCGTACGTGGTGGCCAGCCAACCGCCGAGGAAGGCCCCGAGCGGGGCGGCGCACATGGCCGGCATCCGGGAGGTGGCGGCGACCCGGCCCGTGAGGTGAGCCAGGCCGGCGCCCCCTTCGGCCGGGCGGCCCGAGGCGGGGGGGTGTCCCTATGTGACCTGTTCGTTAGACACATCT
>NZ_PQHY01000014.1:0-121279 GCF_003385175.1 Amycolatopsis ruanii | reverse complement strand
GGCGAAGGCGTTAGATGTGTATAGGGGACAGGGTGAGTGAGCCAGTGGGGCGGCCAGTGGTATGTGAGTGGGCCAGTGGTGGGGGGGCGGTTGGACCAGTGGAGAGGGGGGGGGTGTGTGGGTGGGCCAGTGGTGCGGGTGTGAGTGGGCCAGTCGCGCGGCCAGTGGTGCGTGAGTGGGCCAGTGGTGCGGGCACGGTTGGGCCGGTCATGCGCGCCCCGCCTTTGTGTGGCGGACCAGTGCGATGAACAGCGGTGCCCCGAGCAGGGCGGTCACCACCCCGACGTCGATCTCCTCGCGGGCGATCACCCTGCCCAGCACGTCGGCCAGCAGTAGCAGCGCGGGGGCCAGCAGGGCGCAGTACGGCACCACCCACCGCTGGTCGGGGCCGGTGATCGCGCGCACCATGTGCGGCACCGCCAGTCCGACGAACACCAAGGGGCCCACGGCGGCCGTCGCGGCGCCGGCCAGCAGTGTGACCGCCACCAGGGTCAGGGCGCGTGTCCAGCCGAGGTGCGCGCCGAGCGACTTGCCGGCGTCGTCGCCCAGGGCGAGGGCGTTCAAGGGGCGCGCGAGGAACAGCGCGAGCACCAGGCCGGCCACCAGGAACGGCAGCACGCGCACCAGGGTGCCGCCGTCCGCGCGCTCCAGTGACCCCACCGTCCAGAACCGCATCTGGTCCAGCGTCTGCGTGTCCAGCAGGGTCATCGCTTGGGTCAGGCCCGTCAACGCGGCCGACACCGCGGTCCCGGCCAGCGCCAGCCGCACCGGCGACGCGCCACCCCGGCCGGCGATCACGTACAACACGAAACCCGCGACGGCCGCCCCCAGGAAGGCGAACCACACGAACGCCCGCAGATCCGTCACCCCGAGCACCCCGACCGACAGCGCGGCAGCCGTCGCCGCGCCCGCGTTGATGCCCAGCAGACCCGGGTCAGCGAGGGGGTTGCGCGTCAGCGCCTGCATCAGCGCCCCGGCCACCCCCAGCGACGCGCCCACCGCGATGCCGATCAACGTCCGCGGCACCCGGATCGACCAGACCACATAGGACGAATCCGAACCGTCCCGGTGGAACAATGCGTCGAGGACAGTCCCGAGTGGAATGGACCGCGAGCCGACCGCGATGCTCAGCAGGGCCACCGCGACGAGCACCACGAGCGCGACGAGCAGCCCGGCCACCCGCGACGACGCCGCCACGCGTGGCCCCCGGTCCGGGGTGGCCTGGGTGGATGCACCGGTGGTCACGGGCGTTCTCCTGGTGCGGGGTGGGTGGTGGCCCGGTGTTCCGCCCAGCGCGGGTGGCCGTGGTCCCTGGCGTGATCAGTGGCGGCTCGGGTGGGTGCACCGGTGGTCACGGGTGTTCTCCAGATGCGGGACGGGCGGTGTGGTGGCGGTTGCCGGTGCTCGCCTGGCGTTGCGTCCGGCGCGGGTGGCAGTGGGCGGCCGAAGCGCCAGCGCTCACCCGGCGATCCGCCTCGCGAGCGCGGCCTTCGACACCTTCCCGACCTTCGTCAGCGGGAAGCTGTCCAGCACCTCCACCCGGTCGGGCAGCTTGTACGCCGCCACCCCGCGCGACCGCAGGAACGCCGTCACCTCGCGCAGCGTCGGCGCCTCCCCGCGCACCACCAGGAACGCGCACGTCCGCTCACCCATCACCTCGTCCGGCATCCCGACCACCGCCGCGTCGTGGACGGCCGGGTGGGCCAGCAGGTGGTTCTCCAGCTCCTCCGCGGGAATCTTCTCGCCACCGCGGTTGATCTGGTCCTTGACCCGCCCCTCCACGACCAGGTGCCCAGACGGCAGCACCCGCACCACGTCGCCGCTGCGGTAGAACCCGTCCGGCGTGAACGACCGCGCGTTGTGCTGCTCCGCCCGGTAGTAACCACGCAGCGTGTACGGCCCGCGCGTCAGCAGCTCGCCGCTCTCGCCGGGCGCCACCGGGTCGCCCTCCTCGTCGACCACCAGCACCTCGTCCGCCGGGCACAGCGGGCGGCCCTGCGTGGTGATCTTCAGCTCGTCCGGATCGTCCAGCCGGGTGAAGTTCAGCAGCCCCTCGGCCATCCCGAACACCTGCTGCAGATCGCAACCCAGCGTCGCGCGCACCCGGGAGGCCGGCTCCGCGTTGAATTTCGCGCCACCCACCTGGAGCAACTGCAGGCTCGACAGGTCCTCGTCCATGAACTCGGCCGCGTCCATCCACAGCAGCGCGACCGGCGGCACCACCGCGGACACCGTCACCCGTTCGCGTTCGATCAGCTCGAACGCCGTGTCCGCGCTGGGATCCGGCGCCAGCACCACCGTCCCACCGGCGGCCAAAGCGCCGAGCAGCCCCGGCGAAGCCAGCGCGAAGTTGTGCGCCGCGGGCAACGCCACCAGGTACCGCGTGTCGGCCGAAAATCCGGACACCGAAGCGCTCGCCCGCGCGTTGTACAGGTAATCCTGGTGCGTCCGCGGGATCAGCTTCGGCGTGCCCGTCGTCCCACCGGACAGCAGGAACAACGCCACGTCGGAAGGATCCGGCGCCGCCAACGAGACCGGCGCCGCGGACGGCAGCGACTGGAACTCCGCCGGCTCGCCGACCACGAACACCTGCCGCACCGACGGCACCGCCTTCTGCACGGTCCGCGCCAGCTCGCGGTAGTCGTACCCGGCGTCGTCGCTGTCCGCGACCACGTACGCGACGGCCTCGCTCAGCTCGCACAGCGGCACGATCTCGCTCTCGCGGTGCGCGGGCAGCGCCAGCACCGGCAGCACGCCGGCCCGCAGGAACGCGAAGAACAGAGCCACGAACTCGGGCACGTTCGGCAGCTGCACCACGACCCGCTCACCCGGCCGCAACCCCGCCGACACCAGGCCGGCCGCCAGACGCGACGCCCACGCGTCGAGTTCGGCGTAGGTCCACCGCGCACCGTCGGCCGCCACCAGCGCGACCCGGTCCCCGTGCGCGGCCGCGCCCTCGGTCAGCAGGACGTCGAGTGGCTGTCCGGTCCAGTAGCCTCCGGCGCGGTACTCCGCCGCCAGGTCCTCGGGCCAGGGCACACAGCCGTGCAACATCGTCAGCTCCCTCGATCGCGCGAACTTAGGTTAGGCTAGCCGACGTTACGAAGGGAAGGTGCTCGTGCGGCTCGGGGAAATGGTCATCGACGTCACGCCGCTACGGAGCGCATCCGCGTACCGGCTGGTCTTCGCCGCGCAGACACTCACCGTGCTGACAACGGCGCTCACGAACGTCGCGATCAACCTGCACGTCTACCAGGTGACCGGGTCGTCGGTCCAGGTCGGACTGGTCAGTCTCGTGTTCGGCATCGCGTTGCTGGGCGGGCTGCTCGCCGGCGGGGTGATGGCCGACCGGGTCGACCGCCGCCGCCTCATCCTCACCACGCGGGCGACCGTCGCGGTCGTGCTCGGCGGGCTGGCCGTGAACGCCGCGATCCCGCACCCGATGCTGTGGTTCGTCTACGTGGCCGCGATCCTCGCCGGCGCGATCAACGGCCTCGGCGGCTCGGCGCTGATGGCGGCGATCCCCGCGCTGGTCAAGCCGGAGCACCTGACCGCGGCCGGCGCGCTGATCACGGTGACCAGCCAGTTCGGCGCGATGGTCGGCCCGTCGATCGCCGGGGTGATCGCGGCCGGGCCCGGCGTCGCCGCGTGCTTCGCGATCGACGCGCTCGGCTACGTCGCCGCGGTCCTGCTCATGTGGCGGCTGCCCGAGCTGCGGGCAGGCAAGCCGGACGAGGACCACCAGCACCCGTTCCACGCGATCGCCGAGGGTTTCCGCTTCCTCCGGCACAACGCGGTCGTGCGCGGACTGCTGCTGATCGACCTGTGGGCCATGCTCTTCGCGATGCCCTACGCGCTCTTCCCGCAGATGGGCACGGAGGTCTTCGGCGGCGGCCCGTCCGCGGTCGGCCTGCTCTACACCGCCCCGGCGGTGGGCGCGTTCCTCGGCGCGCTGGTCAGCGGCTGGACCGGACGGTTCCGGCACAGCGGCCGCGCGCTGATCGCATCGGTGCTGTTGTGGGGACTGGCGATCACCGCGTTCGGCCTGTCCGGCGAACTGTGGCTGGCGCTGCTGTTCCAGGCGCTCGCCGGGATCGGCGACACCACGTCGGAAATCCTGCGCCGCGCGCTGCTCCAGCACCACACGCCTGGCCACCTGCAGGGCCGGGTCAGCAGCCTGTGGCTCGCGCAGGCCACGACCGGCCCGGCCGTGGGCAACGCCGAAGCCGGGCTGGGCGCGCTGCTGCTCGGCCCGGCCGGCGGGATCGTGGCCGGCGGAATCGTGTGCGTGCTCGGCGTCTGCCTGGTCGCGGTGACCATGCCCGGACTGCGCCGGGCCAGCCTGCAAGGAGAACCATGCCACTCGCCGACGTCAACGGCATAAAGATCAACTACGACGACCTCGGCTCCGGCGATCCGGTGGTGCTCGTGATGGGCACCGCCGCCAACGGCCGGGTGTGGCACCTGCACCAGGTGCCCGCGCTCCTCGACGCCGGCTACCGGGCGATCACGTTCGACAACCGCGGGATTTCGCCCGCCGAACCGGGTTTCACCATCGACGACCTGGTCGCCGACACCGCCGGCCTGATCGAGCACCTCGACCTCGGCCCGTGCCGCCTGGTCGGCACGTCGATGGGCGCGCAGGTGGTGACCGAGCTGATGCTCGCGCGTCCGGAACTGGTCAGCCAGGCCGTGCTGATGGCGACGCGCGGCCGCCCGGACGCGATGCGGGCGGCGATGGGCGCGGCGGAGAAGGAGTTGCGGGACAGCGAGATCGCGCTGCCCGCGAAGTACGAGGCCGTGATGCGGGCAGTGCAGAATCTCTCACCCCGCACGCTGAACGACGACGCGGCGATCGCGGACTGGCTGGACATCTTCGAGATGTCGCCGACCCTGTGGACGCCCGGCCTGCGCGCGCAGCTCGACCTCGACATCACCGAGAGCCGCCTGGACGCCTACCGCGCGATCGACGTTCCCTGCCTGGTCATCGGGTTCGCCGACGATCTTCGCCTGCCCGCGTACCTCGCGCGTGAGGTCGCCGACGCGATCCCGTCCGCACGGTACGTGAAGATCGCCGACGCCGGGCACTACGGATATCTGGAGCGCCCGGACGCGGTCAACGACGCTCTCGTCACCTTTTTCGCCGCTGGACACTCTTAGTATCGCCTTACTAAGGTAAGCCTCAGTTGACCTGACGGCACTGGAGGCTTGGCGTGACTAACCCCTTCGACGACGACAACGGGCGCTTCTACGCGCTGGTCAACGACGAGGGCCAGTACTCGCTGTGGCCCACCTTCGCGGAGGTGCCCTCGGGCTGGCGGATCGTGTTCGGGGAGGACAGCCGCCAGGCGTGCCTGGACCACATCGAGGCCAACTGGACCGACATGCGGCCGCGCAGCCTGGTCGAGAGCGAGTCCTGAGGGTGGCGTCGAGCGTCGAGGACGTCCTCCCGCTCACCCCGTTGCAGCAGGGCATGATCTTCCACGCCCTGCTCGACGAGCGCGCGGACGTCTACACGGTGCAGACCGTGCTGCGGCTGACCGGTGCGGTGGACGCCGAGCGGCTCCGGGAGGCGGCCGAGCAGCTGGTGCGGCGGCACGCCAACCTGCGGGCCGGGTTCCGCACCCAGTCCTCGGGTCAGTTCGTGCAGGTCGTGCGGCGCGCGGTGCGGGTGCCGTGGCGCGTGGTGGACTGCCCGGACGACGGCGAGTTCCAGCGCCTGCTGGACGACGACCGCGCCGAGCCGTTCGATCTCGCCCGGCCGCCGTTGCTGCGGTTCACGTTGGTGCGCCGGGATTCCGGGCACGTGCTCGTGCTGTCGTCGCACCACCTCCTGTGGGACGGCTGGTCCGCGCCGATCCTGGTGCGTGAGCTGCTGTCGCTGTACGGCGGGGAAACACTGCCCCCGGTGCGGCCGTTCCGCGACTACCTGACCTGGCTGTCCGAACAGGACACTGCAGCCGCCGAGCGCGCGTGGGCCGAGGCGCTGGCCGATCTGGACGGCCCGACGCTCGTCGCCGACGGCCCGTCGAGCGGACTGCCGCGGCGGGCCGAGTTTTCGCTGCCCGGGCAGCCGCTGGCGCAGGCGGCGCGCGAGCACGGCGTGACGGTGAACGCGCTCGTGCAGTCCGCATGGGCGCTGGTGCTGGCCGGGCTGACCGGCCGGGACGACGTGGTGTTCGGCGCGACGGTGTCCGGGCGCAACCCGGAGGTGCCGGGCGTCGAGTCGATGGTCGGCATGCTGATCAACACCGTGCCGGTGCGCGTGCGCCTCGCGCCGGACGAGACGCCGGCCGGGCTGGCCGCGCGGGTGCAGGCCGAGCAGGCGCGGTTGCTGGAGCACCAGCACCTCGGGCTCGCCGACATCCAGCGCGCCGCCGGGCAGCCCGCGTTGTTCGACACGCTCGTGGTCTTCGAAAGCTATCCCGGCACCGACCTGGCCGGCTCGCCGCTGGCCGGCGTCGAGGTGCGGGACGCGACGCACTACCCGCTCGCGCTGCTGGTCGTGCCGGGCGAGGAGGTCGTGCTGCGCATCGACCACGACCCGGCGCGCTTCGACGACGCCGCGGTCACGCGCATCGCGGAGCGGGTGCAGGACGTGCTCGGCTGGTTCGTCGCCGCGCCTGGCACGCCGGTCGCGCAGGTCGAACCGCTGCCGGCCGACGAGTGGCGGCAGGTCGTGGTGGCCCCCAACGAAACCGCCGCCGACGTGCCGGAAACGACGCTGCCGGAGCTGTTCGCGGCGCAGGTGGCGCGCACGCCGGACGCCACCGCGGTGGTGTTCGAGGGAACCGCGCTGACCTACGCCGAGCTGGACGCGCGCGCGACGGACCTGGCCCGCCGGTTGGCGGGGGCCGGGGTGGGGCCGGAGCACATCGTCGGCGTGCGGATGGACCGTTCGCTGGACTTGATCGTTTCGCTGCTGGGTGTGCTCAAGGCCGGTGGGGCTTATCTACCGCTGGATCCGTCGTATCCGGCGGAGCGGCTGGGCATGATGGTCGAGGATGCCCGGCCCACGGTGGTTCTTCCTGCCGCGCTGGAAGGCGAGGGGGAGTTGCGGGCGGCGGGGCCGGACAACCCGGCTTACGTCATCTACACCTCGGGGTCGACCGGCCGTCCCAAGGGTGTGGTGGTCAGCCATCGGGCGATCGTGAACCGTCTGTTGTGGATGCAGCACGAGTACCGGCTCACGCCCGAGGATCGGGTGCTGCAGAAGACTCCGTCGTCGTTCGACGTGTCGGTGTGGGAGTTCTTCTGGCCGTTGATCACCGGCGCGACCCTGGTGTTCGCCCGGCCGGAGGGGCACAAGGACCCGCGATACCTGGCCGAACTGGTCGAGCGCGAGCGGATCACCACCGCGCACTTCGTGCCGTCGATGCTGGCCCAGTACGTCGAGACCGGGCGCGGGCCGGCGCGGATCATCTGCAGCGGTGAGGCGCTGCCGCCCGAACTGGCGCGGCAGGCGAGTGAATTCGCCCAGGTGCACAACCTGTACGGGCCGACCGAGGCGGCGGTCGACGTCACCTACTGGCCGGTCCCCGCGGACACCACGACCGTCCCCATCGGACGTCCGGTGTGGAACACGCAGACCTACGTGCTGGACCGGTTCCTGCGTCCGGTGGCGCCGGGCGCGCCGGGCGAGCTGTACCTCGGGGGAGTACAGCTCGCCCGGGGCTACCTGAACCGCGCCGGGCTGACCGCGTCCCGGTTCGTCGCCAACCCGTTCGGCGAGCCCGGTTCGCGGCTCTACCGCACCGGGGACGTCGTGCGCTGGACGGCCGAGGGCGTCCTGGAGTACCTGGGCCGCGCCGACGGCCAGGTCAAGATCCGCGGCTTCCGGGTCGAGCTGGGCGAGGTGGAGGCGGCTCTGCTCGCGCTGGACGGGGTCACCGCCGCGGCGGCCACCGTGCACGCCGGCCGTCAGCAGCTCGTCGGGTACGTCGTCGGCGACGGGCTGGACCCGGCCGCGCTGCGGCGGAACCTCGCCGAGTCCCTGCCCG
This sequence comes from Amycolatopsis ruanii, assembly GCF_003385175.1. Taxonomy (NCBI): domain Bacteria; kingdom Bacillati; phylum Actinomycetota; class Actinomycetes; order Pseudonocardiales; family Pseudonocardiaceae; genus Amycolatopsis; species Amycolatopsis ruanii. Next base: position 113,279 of record NZ_PQHY01000014.1, on the reverse strand, counting down.
AACAGCTGGTGCCGTCCGCGATCGTCGTGCTCGACGAGCTGCCGCTCAGTCCGAGCGGCAAGCTGGACCGCCGCGCGCTGCCGGAACCGCAGATCACGCAGACCAGCGCCGAGGCGCGTGACCCGCGCGAGGAAATCCTGGCCGGGCTGTTCGCCGAGGTCCTCGGCGTGCCCGAGGTCGGCCGCGACGACGACTTCTTCGCCCTCGGCGGCCATTCGCTGCTCGCGACCCGCCTGGTCAGCCGCATCCGCCGCACGTTCGGCGCCGACCTGCGGATCCGCGCGATCTTCGACGCCCCGACGGTGGCGCGCCTGGCGCGGCACCTGGACGGCGGTGCCGCGCGCCCGCCGCTGGCCCGCCGCGAGCACGACAGCCCCGTGCCGCTGTCCCCGGCGCAGCGCAGCCTGTGGTTCCTGCACGAGCTGGAGGGCCCGTCGCCGGTCTACAACATCCCGTTCGCCGCGCGCCTGACCGGCCCGCTCGATCTGGACGCGCTCGACCAGGCGCTCACCGACGTGGTGAACCGCCACGACGCGCTGCGCACCCTGCTCACCGCCGGGGGCCAGCGCGTGCTGCCGCCGTTCGAGCGGTTCCCGGTGCAGCGCCACGACGGCCCGGCCGAGGGGTTCGTGCAACGCGCGAGCCGGTACGCGTTCCGGCTCGGCGAGGAGCCGCCGATCCGCGCCGAAGTCGTCCGCACCGGCCCGGATGAGCACCTGTTCGTGCTGGTCGTCCACCACGTCGCGGGCGACGAGTGGTCGGCGCGGCCGTTGCTGCGCGACCTGGGCGAGGCCTACGCCGCCCGCCGCGGCGGACGCGCGCCGGAGTGGGCGCCGCTGCCGGTCCAGTACGCCGACTACACGCAGTGGCTGCAGGACATCCCGGTCGACGATCAGCGCGAATTCTGGCTGAAGCGCCTGGAGGGCCTGCCCGAGGAACTGCCGCTGCCCACCGACCGGCCGCGCCCGCAGCACCCGACGCGCGAGGGCGGCAACGTCACCGTCGAGTTCCCCGCCGCGCTGACCGCGTCGCTGGCGAAGCTGGCCCGCAAACTCGGCGTGACGGACCTGATGATCGCGCAGGCCGCGACCGCGGTGCTGCTGTCCCGCCTCGGCACGGGCGAGGACATCCCGCTCGGCACGCCGGTCGCCGGCCGCACCGACGAAGCGCTGGACGACCTGGTCGGGTACATCGTCAACACGGTCGTGCTGCGCACCGACCTGTCCGGCAACCCGACGTTCCGCGACCTCCTCGCACGCGTGCGCGAGGCGAACCTGGACGCCTACTCCAACCAGGACCTGCCGTTCGAGCGGGTCGTGGAGGCGGTCAACCCGCCGCGCTCGCCGGGGCGGCACCCGCTGTTCCAGATCATGGTGTCGCACCGCGATCCGGCGACCGCGGGCCTGGAGCTGCCGGACGTCGTGGCCGAGCCGATGGTCCCCGCGTTCACCGGCGCCAAGTTCGACCTCGCGTTCCACTTCGGGCCGGAGGACTGCTTGATCAGCTACTCCGCCGACCTGTTCGACGAATCCACTGTGGACTCGCTCGCCCGTCGGCTGGTGCGGCTGCTCACCGCACTCGTCGCCAAGCCGGACCAGCCGGTCGGCCTGGCCGAGATGCTCGGCGACGACGAGCGGGCCCAGCTCGCGGCGTTCAACGACACCGCCGAGGAGCGGCCGCACACCACGCTGACGGAGATGGTCGAGGAGCAGGCCGCCCGCACCCCGGATGCGATCGCGGTCGAGTTCCACGACCGCGGCCTGACCTACGCCGAGCTGAACGCGAAGGCCAACCACCTCGCCCGGCGGGTCGCCGCGGCCGGTGTCGGGCCGGAGCGGACCGTCGGGATGCACTGGGAGCGGTCGCTGGAACTGGTCGTCGGCCTGGTCGCGGTCGAGAAGGCCGGTGGCGCGTTCGTGCCGCTGGAGCCGTCGTGGCCGCAGCGGCGCATCGCCGAGGTGGCGGAGAGTTCCCGGTTCGCCGCGATCCTCAGTGGACCCGAGCACGACGCGCCGGTGCGGGAGCTGGGCGTGCCGGTCGTGCACGTCGATCTGGCGGACGAGGACCCGGAGAACCTGGGCGTGCGGGTGCCGCCGGAGGGCCTGGCCTACGTCATCTACACGTCCGGCTCCACCGGTAAACCGAAGGGCGCGATGATCCGCCACCGCGCGATCACGCACCGCCTGTTGTGGCAGCGCGAGATGCTCGGCTTCGGGCCCGGTGACGCGGCGCTGTTCAAGGCGCCGATGGGCTTCGACATCTCGATCAACGAGGTGTTCCTGCCGCTGGTCACCGGCGGCAAGCTGGTGATCGCCGAACCCGGCGGCGAACGCGACATCGACTACCTGCTGGGCCTGATCGAACGGCACGCGGTCACCTTCACCTACCTGCCGTCGTCCATTCTGGACCTGCTGGTGGGCCTGGACGGCTTCGCCGAACGCGGCCGGTCGCTCAAGCACGTCTGGTGCGGCGGTGAGGTGCTGACACCGGAGCTGTTCGCCCGGTTCCGCGCGGTCAGCGACGCGATCATGTACCACGGGTACGGCCCGGCGGAGGCCACGATCGGCGTCAGCCACGTCGTCTACCGGGACGCGAGCGCGGTCCGCAAGGCCGTGTCCATCGGGCACCCCAACGGCAACACCCGGCTGTACGTGCTGGACCAGCACCTGCGGCAGGTGCCGGTCGGCGTACCCGGCGAGCTGTACGCCGGGGGTGTCTACCTCGGCCGCGGCTACATCAACGATCCGAAGCGGACGGCCGACCACTTCGTCGCCGACCCGTTCGGCCCGCCCGGCTCCCGCTTGTACCGCACCGGCGACCTGGCCCGGTGGCAGCCCGACGGGACGCTGGAGTTCCTCGGCCGCGCCGACAACCAGGTCAAGATCCGCGGCATGCGGGTGGAGCTGGAGGAGATCGAGGCGGTCCTGGAGCAGCACGAAGGCGTCCGGCGGGCGGTCGTGCTGGTGCGCGACGAGCCGAAGCGGCTGGTCGGCTACTGCCTCGGCGCCGAAGTGGACGGTCTGGGCGACTGGCTGCGCACGCGACTGCCCGAGCACATGGTGCCGCGGCGGTTCGTGTTCCTCGACGAGTTCCCGCTGATGCCCTCGGGCAAGGTGAACCGCAAGGCGCTGCCCGACCCCGGGCCGGAGCCGACGGCCGGTGGCCGGGCCGCGGAGACCGAGGCCGAACGGATCCTCTGCCGCGTGATGGCCGAGGTGCTGCGGGTGCCGGAGGTCGGCGCCGAGGACAACTTCTTCGGCCTGGGCGGCGACAGCATCCTGTCCATCCAGTTCGTGAGCAAGGCGCGCGCGGCCGGGCTGCGCATCTCGCCGCGGCAGGTGTTCGAGCACCAGACCGCGGCGGCGCTGGCCCGGGCAGTCGACACCGACGTGGTCGTCGTCGACGGCGATCGCGCGCAGGGCGTCGGCGAGGTGCCGCTGACCCCGGTCATGCGGTGGTGGCGGGAGAGCGGCGAGACGAAGATGGCCCAGGCCGCGTTGCTGCGGGTGCCGCCCGCGGACGGGCCGGAGATCTTCGCCGGGGTGCTTCAGGACGTGCTCGACCACCACGACCTGCTGCGTGCCCGGCTACGGGGCGACGTGCTCGACGTCCGCCCGCCGGGCGCGGTGACCGACGTGCTGGAGCACGTTCCGGGGAACACGCCGGTCGCGGAGAAGTACGCCGAGGCGGTCGAAGCGCTCGACCCGGAGGCGGGCGTGCTGGTGCGGGCGGTGTGGTTCGACCACGGCCCGGAAGAGCCCGGCCGGCTGCTGCTCGTGCTGCACCACCTGGTCGTCGACGGCGTGTCGTGGCGCATCCTGGCCGGGGACCTGGCGCAGGCGTGGGAGGCCCGCGCGTCCGGTCATCCGGCCAAGCTCGACCCGGTGCCCACGTCGTTCCGCTGGTGGGCGCGGCACCTGCCGACCCCGAGCACTGAGCCGTGGAAGTCGTTGCCCCGCGCCGAACAGAACGACGTGCGACCGGCTCCCACGGCTGGCCGCCGGGAGCTGACGCTCGGCTCCGAACTGGTCACCGAGGTGCCGGGCAAGTTCCGGACCGGGGTGCAGGACGTGCTGCTCAGCGCGCTCGCGCAGGCGTTCGGCGAGCCGCGGCTGGTCGCGCTGGAGGGCCACGGCCGCGAGGAGCACCTGGTGCCCGGCGCGGACCTGTCCCGCACGGTCGGCTGGTTCACCAGCGTCTACCCGGTGGAACTGCCCGCCGCCGCGAGCCCACCGCAGATCCAGGAGCGGCTGCGCGCGGTGCCCGACAACGGCATCGGGTTCGGCATCCTCCGCTGGCTGCACGGCGAGCTGACCGGTGTTCCCGACCCGGAGATCGGCTTCAACTACCTCGGCCGGTTCGACGTCTCCGAGGGTTACTGGGTCCCGGCCGCGGAGCAGCTGCCGCAGCCGGAGATCCAGCACCGTCCACTGGAGATCAACGTCGTCACCGAGGACGGACCGGACGGTCCGGTGCTGACGGCGACCTGGTCGTGGACCAGCCGGTTCGCCGATTCCGAAGTGGACCTTCTGATCGGGAAGTGGCAGGACGCCCTACGTGACCTCGCGGCCGCGGAGGAGGTGGCGGAAGTCCTGCCGCTGTCCCCGCTGCAGCAGGGCATGCTCTTCCACGCGCTGTACGACGAGAGCGCCGACGACGTCTACACCGTCCAGTTCGTGCTCGGCCTCACCGGTGAGATCGACGCGGCGCGGCTGCGCCGGGCCGCGCAGGACCTGCTGGTCCGGCACCCCAACCTGCGTGCCGCGTTCGTGCACGACGACGAGCCGAAACAAATCATCCGGCGTGCGGCCGAGCTGCCCTGGGCGGAGCTGACACTCAGCCACGGGGAGTTCGACGCGTTCCTGGCCAGGGACCGGGCGGAGCGGTTCGCGCTCGACGAGCCCCCGCTGCTGCGGATGACCCTGGTGAAGCTGGGCGAGCGGGACCACCGGCTGGTGCTGTCCAACCACCACATCCTGCTCGACGGCTGGTCGCTGCCGCTGCTGGTGCGCGACCTGCTCGCGCTCTACGCCGGCACCGAGCCGCCGTCGCCCCGGCCGTACCGCGACTACCTGGCCTGGCTCGCCGGGCGGGACCGGGACGCCTCCGCGGAGGCGTGGCTGGCCGCGCTGGACGACGTCGAGGAACCGACGCTGCTGGTCCCGGCCGCCTCCCGGGTGCCGATGCACCCGGGCAAGCTGCGCCTCGAACTGCCACCGGAGACCACCGAACGGCTCTACGCGGTCGCCCGGAAGCACGGCCTGACCGTCAACACCGTCGTCCAGGGGCTGTGGGGGCTGGTGCTGAGCAGGCTGACCAACCGGGACGACGTCCTGTTCGGCACCACCGTCTCCGGACGTCCCGCCGATCTGTCCGGTGTGGACGGTATGGTCGGTCTGTTCATCAACACCGTCCCGGTGCGGGTCCGCCTGCGTGGCGCGCTGCTGGACGTCCTGCGCGCGGTGCAGGACGAGCAGGCGCGGCTGATGGACCACCAGTACCTCGGCCTCACCGACATCCAGCGCGCCGCCGGGCACGGCGACCTGTTCGACACGCTGGTCGTGTTCGAGAGCTACCCGATCGACTCCGACGCGGTGAGCGAGAGCGAGCGGGCCGCCGGGATCACGATCGACCGGGTCGAGGTCGAGGACTCCACGCACTACCCGCTGACGCTGGCGGTCGCCGCCGAGGAGCGGTTGTCGGTCGTCTTCGAGTACCGGCCGGACACGTTCGACGAGGCGTGGGCGGAGTCGCTGAGCGGCTGGTTCCGCCGGGCCGTGGAAGCCTTCGCGGCCGACCCCGCCCAGACGGCGACGAGCATCGACCTGCTCGGCGACGAGACCCTGGCCGAACTGCGTCGCATCGGCACCGGCAAGGTCCTGGACGCCCCGGCGACGACGTTGCCCGAGGTCCTGCGCGACCAGGCCCGGGCCACGCCGGACGCCGTGGCGATCGTGGCGGGGGAGACCCGGCTGACCTTCGCCGAGTTCAACGCGCGGGCCAACCAGGTGGCCCGCGTGCTGATCGAGCAGGGGGTGGGGCCGGAGGATGTGGTGGCGCTGCGCATGCCGGCCGGGCCGGACATGCTGATCGCCCTGCTCGCGGTGTTCAAGGCGGGCGGCGCGTACCTGCCGCTCGACCCGGACTGGCCCGCCGAGCGCATCGAGTTCATGCTCGCCGACGCCGCCCCGAAGCTGGTCCTGACCGAGCTGCCACCCGCGACCGGTTCCACCGACGACCTGCCGCCGCGCGCGAAGCCGCAGCACCCGGCGTACGTGATCTACACGTCCGGCTCCACCGGCACGCCCAAGGCCGTCGTGGTGCCGCACAGCTCGATCGCGAACCTGCTGGTCAGCCACCGCACCGACCTGTTCGACCCGGCACGCGAGCGGGCCGGCCGCCCGCTGCGCGTCGCGCACGCCTGGCCGATGGCGTTCGACGCGTCCTGGCAGCCCATGCTGTGGATGTTCGCCGGGCACGAGCTGCACCTGGTGCCGCCGGACACCCGCCGCGAGGACGACCTGCTGCGGGCGTTCCTGCGGGACCACGAGATCGAGTTCGTCGAGCTGTCCCCGTCGCTGCTCGCGCAGGTCGCGACCGAACCAGGCTGGCGCGGCGCGCTCAAGGTGCTCGGCGTCGGCGGTGAGGCGGTGCCCGCGCAGCTGTGGCGGTCGCTGCGGGACGAGCCGGACCTGGCCGTGTGGAACCTCTACGGCCCGACCGAGTGCACAGTGGACTCCGCGGCGTGCGACTTCGACCGCACCGAGAACCCGTGCATCGGCTCGCCGGTCGGCAACGCGCGCGCCTACGTCCTCGACCGGCACCTGCGGCCCTGCCCGCCGGGCGTGGAGGGTGAGCTGTACCTGTCCGGCGCCGGTCTCGCCCGCGGCTACCTGCGGCGGCCGGGCACGACGGCGGAGCGGTTCGTCGCCGACCCGTTCGGCGAGCCCGGCACCCGGATGTACCGCACCGGCGACGTGGCGCGCTGGAACGCGGAGGGCCTGATCGAGCTGCTCGGCCGCGTCGACGACCAGGTCAAGATCCGTGGCTTCCGCATCGAGCCCGGCGAGATCGAGGCCGTGCTGCTGCGCGACGAGCGGGTGGAACGCGCGGTCGTGGTGCCGCGCGAGGACACGCCCGGAGTGAAGCGGCTGGTCGCCTACGTGGTCGCGAGCAGCACGGACGGTCTGCGGGAACAGGTCGCGGCGGCCCTGCCGGAGTACATGGTCCCGGCCGCGATCGTCGCGGTCGAGAACTTCCCGTTGACGCGCAACGACAAGCTCGACGTCAAGGCGCTGCCCGCGCCGGACTACACGAGCACCACGTCCCGGCCGCCCGCGACGGACCTGGAGAAGCGCATCGCCGGGCTGTTCGCCGAGGTCCTGGGCCTGCCCGAGGTCGGCGCGGACGACAGCTTCTTCGCCCTCGGCGGGGACAGCATCGTGTCGATGCGGCTGGTCAGCAAGGCCCGTGGCGCCGGACTGGCGTTCACCCCGCGGGACGTGTTCGAGCAACGGACGGTGGCAGCCCTGGCGCGGGTCGCCGGGGACGCCGTGCACCGCGCGGACTCCGACGCCGGCATCGGTGAGGTGCCGCTGACCCCGATGCTGCACTGGCTCACCCGCAACCAGCCGTACGGCCAGCTCAGCCAGGCCCGGATGCTCTGCACCCCGGCCGGGCTCGGCCTGGACCGGTTGCGTGAGCTGGTGCAGGCCCTGCTGGACCGGCACGACGTACTGCGCGCGACCTTCGACGGTACGTTCGTCGTCCGCCCACGGGGCGCGGTGGACGCCAGCGCTTGCGTCACCCGGATCGACGCCCGCGACCTGCCGTACGAGGAGATCGCCGACCGTCTGCCGGACCTGATGCGGGAGATCCGGCTCGATCCGCCGTCCGGCGACCTGGTGCGGTTCGTCTGGTTCGACACCGGCCCGGACCGCCCCGGCAGGCTGCTCGTCGTGCTGCACCACCTCGTCGTGGACGGCGCGTCGTGGGGCGTGCTGGTGCCCGAGCTGGCGGAGCTGTGGGTGGGCCACGAGCTGCCGCCGGTCGGCACGTCGTACCGCGAATGGGCGCGGGCCCTGCCCGAGGTCGCGCGAGCGAAGGCGAGCGAGATGCCGCTGTGGCGGGACATCCTGTCCGGACCGGACCCGGTGCTCGGCACCCGCCGCCTCGACCCGGCCGTGGACACCCGCGCGTCCATGCGAGCCACGCGGACGTTCCTCGACCCCGAGGTGACCGGCAAGCTGCTCACCGAGGTGCCCGAGCGGCACGGCGTCACGATCAACGACGTCCTGTTGGCCGGGCTCGCGCACGCGGTGTCCCGCTGGCGCGGCACTGGCGACACGTCGCTGCTGCTCGCGCTGGAAGGCCACGGCCGGGAGGAGCAGATCGTGCCCGGCGCGGACCTGTCCGGCACGGTCGGCTGGTTCACCAGCGTCTTCCCGGTGCGGGTGGACCCCGGCGACCTCACCGGCGGTGTCCACAACGGACTGGTGCGGGTGCACGAGCAGCTCGCCCTGCCGGACAAGGGCATCGGCCACGGCCTGCTCCGCTACCTCAACCCGGACACCGCCGCCGAGCTGGAGGCGCTGCCCGAGCCGCAGCTGGAGTTCAACTACCTCGGCCGGCTCACCGTGGGCGAGCGCGACGGCGAGCCGTGGTCCGGCGCGCCCGAGGCGGGCGCGATGGGCGGTGGCGTGGACGACGACATGCCCGCGCCGTACTGCCTGGTGCTCAACGTGCTGGTCCGCGGCTCGACGCTGGAGGCCGACTGGCAGTGGCCGTCCGCGTTGTTCACCGAAGACCGCATCCAGCAGCTGTCCCGCGAGTGGTTCGCCGCGCTGACCCTGATCGCGCAAGGAGGCCCCCGGTGAGTGACCTCGCCGCCCGCAAACGTGAGCTGCTGCGCCGACGGCTGGCCCAGGCCGGCCTGGCCGGCACGACGTCGATCCCGAAGCGGGACTCCGACGACGACATGCCGCTGTCCTACGCGCAGTCGCGGATGTGGTTCCTGCAGCAGCTCGACCCGGCCAGCCCGGCGTACAACGTGTGCCTGGCGATCACCCTGCGCGGCGCGCTGGACAAGGCCGCGCTGCACCGGTCGTTCCAGCGGCTGGTCGAGCGGCACGAAATCCTGCGCACCCGGTACGTCGCCGGGCCGGACGGCGAGCCGCGGCAGATCGTCGACCCGTACGCCGTGGTGACGATGCCGGAGTCGGACCTGCGCGGGCTGTCCGAAGCGGACCGGGACCGGACCGTCGAGCGGGTCGCGCGGGAGGAGTCGGCGCACGCGTTCGACCTCGCAACGGAGCACTCGCTGCGGCTGCGCCTGCTGCGCCGCGGCGACGACGACCACGTGCTGGTGCTGACCGTGCACCACATCGCGTGGGACGGCTACACGTTCAACACGCTCTCCCGCGACCTGTCTGCGCTGTACCGCGAGGACACCACGGGGCAACCGTCCGGTTTGGACCCGCTGCCGGTGCAGTACGCGGACTTCGCGGTGTGGCAGCGGAAGACGCTGACCGACGAGAAGCTGGCCGGAGATCTGGACTACTGGCGCCGCGAGCTGGCCCCGGCGCCGGAGAACCTGCCGCTGCCCACCGACCTGCCCCGCCCGCCCGCGCGGTCCGACCGCGGGGACCGGCGGTTCCACACCTTCGACCGGGCGGTGACCGACCGGATCGGCGAGTTCGCGCAGGCCCGCGGGGTCACCCCGTTCATGGTGGTGTTCGCCGGGTACGCGGCGCTGCTGTCCCGCTGGACCGGCGCGACGGACGTGCCGATCGGGTCGGCGTCGATGAACCGCGACGCCGGTGAGGTCGAGCGGCTGATCGGCAACTTCGGCAACACGCTCGTGCTGCGGGCCGACCTGTCCGGCGACCCGTCGTTCGCGGAGCTGGTGGACCGGGTGCGGCGGGTGTGCACCGACGGGTACGCGCACCAGGACCTGCCGTTCGACCTGCTCGTCGAGCGCCTGCGGCCGCCGCGCGTGCCGGGCCGGTCGGTGCTGTTCGACGTGATGCTGTTGTTCCTGACCCAGGGGTTGCAGGGCTTCGACCTGCCCGGCGTCGAGGCGAGCTGGGAGACGGTGCACAACGACACCACGCAGTTCGACCTGGCGCTGGAGGCGTTCCTGGTCGACGGCGAAATGCGGGTCGAGGCCACGTATTCGACGGAGCTGTTCGCTGCCGCCACGGTGGACCGCTTCCTGGCGCACCTGGAATCGCTGCTCGACGCGGCGGTGGGGGAGCCGGAGCGGCCCGTGTCGCGCCTGGAGTTCTTCCCGGACACCGTCCTGATCGGCGACGCGCGTGAGGTACCGGCGACGACGCTGCCGGAGCTGTTCGCGGCGCAGGTGGCGCGAACCCCGGACGCGACGGCGGTGGTGTTCGAGGGCGCGTCGTTGACCTACGCCGAGCTGGACGCCCGCACCACCGCGCTGGCTCAGCGGTTGGCGGGTGCTGGTGTGGGGCCGGAGCACATCGTGGCGGTCCGGCAGGACCGCTCACTCGATCTGATCGTTTCGCTGCTGGGAGTCCTCAAGGCGGGTGGGGCTTATCTGCCGCTGGATCCGTCGTATCCGGCGGAGCGGTTGAGCATGATGATCGAGGACGCTCAGCCCACCGTGGTTCTTCCCGCCTCACTGGAAGTTGACGGGGAGTTGCGGGCGGCGGGCCCGGATACTCCGGCGTACGTCATCTACACCTCGGGCTCCACGGGCCGTCCGAAGGGCGTCGTGGTCAGCCATCGGGCGATCGTGAACCGTCTACTGTGGATGCAGGCCGAGTACGGGCTGACGCCCGAAGATCGGGTGCTGCAGAAGACGCCGTCGTCGTTCGACGTGTCGGTGTGGGAGTTCTTCTGGCCGCTCATCACCGGGGCGACCCTGGTGTTCGCCAAGCCCGGCGGGCACAAGGACCCCCGTTACCTCAGCGAGCTGATCGCCCGGGAGCGGGTCACCACCGTCCACTTCGTCCCGTCGATGCTGCGGGCGTTCGTCGAGTCCGGCGCCCGGCCGAGCAGCCTGCGCCGCGTGATCTGCAGCGGCGAGGCCCTGCCGTCCGACCTCGCGCGCGAACTGCCGCACGTCCACAACCTGTACGGGCCCACCGAAGCCGCCGTCGACGTCAGCCACTGGCCGGTGGCCGAGGGCGCCGGCACCGGAACCGTGCCGATCGGGCGGCCGGTGTGGAACACGCAGCTCCACGTGCTGGACCGGCACCTGCAGCCGGTCGCGCCCGGCGCCGTCGGCGAGCTGTACCTGGGCGGCGTCCAACTGGCGCGTGGCTACCTGAACCGGCCCGGGCTCACCGCGTCGCGGTTCGTCGCCGGACCGGACGGGCAGCGGCTGTACCGGACCGGGGACCTGGTCCGCCGCACCGGGGACGCCCTGGAGTTCCTCGGCCGCGCCGACGACCAGGTCAAGATCCGCGGGTTCCGCGTCGAGCTGGGCGAGATCGAGGCCGCGCTGACCGCGCTGCCCGAGGTGGTCAACGCCGGGGTGGTCGCGCGTCCGGACCGGCAGCAGCTCATCGGATACGTCGTCGCCAAGCCCGGTGCCGACGCGGCGGCCATCCGGCGGAAGCTCGGCGCCACCCTGCCCGAGCACCTGGTGCCGTCGGTGATCACGTTCCTCGACGAGCTGCCGCTGAGCCCCGCCGGCAAGCTCGACCGCAAGGCGCTGCCCGAGCCCGGGGCCGCCACCGTCGCCGAGGAGCCGGAGACCGAGCGCGAGCGCGCCTTGGCCGCGTTGTTCGCCGACCTGCTCGGCGTCGAGCGGGTCGGGCGGCACGACGACTTCTTCGCCCTCGGCGGGCACTCGCTGCTGGCGACCAAGCTCGTCGGCCGCGTCCGCGCGGACCTCGGCATCGACGTCGCGATCGGGACCGTCTTCGACGCGCCCACCGTCGCCCGCCTCGCCACGGCGCTCGACGGCGGCACGCAGAAGCGGCCCGCGCTCACGCCGATGCCGCGCCCGCGCCGGACGCCGTTGTCGTCGGCGCAACAGCGGTTGTGGTTCCTGTACCGGCTGGAAGGCCCGAGCGCCACCTACAACGTGCCGTTCGCGGTGCGCCTGGACGGCCCGCTCGACGTGGACGCGCTGCGGGCCGCACTCGCCGACGTCGTGAGCCGCCACGAGGTGCTACGCACGATCTACCCGGAGTTCGAGGGCAAGCCCTACCAGCAGGTGCTCGACACGATCCCGCCGCTGATCCTCGATGAGGGCTCACCGCGCGAGGCCGCGCAGCGGGCGTTCGAGCTGGACCGCGAGCCGCCGTTCGAGGCGCGGTTGTTCCGCGACGGCGACTCGCACGTGCTGTCCCTGCTGACGCACCACATCGCGAGCGACGGCTGGTCCACCGAACGGCTGCTGGCCGACCTGACCACCGCCTACACCGCCCGCCTGCAGGGCCGCAGCCCCGGCTGGGCGCCGCTGCCCGTGCAGTACGCCGACTACGCGCTCTGGCAGCGCGACCTGCTGGGCAACGACGCCGACCCGAACAGCCTGGCGTCCACCCAGCTCGCCTACTGGACGCGGCAGCTCGCCGACCTGCCGGACGAGATCAGCCTGCCGGCCGACCGGCCGCGCCCGGCGGACCCGTCGTTCGCCGGGGACGCGGTGCGGTTCCAGCTGCCGCCGGAGACCCACCGGGCGCTGGCGGAGCTGGCGCGGCAGACCGGGGCCACGACGTTCATGGTCGTGCAGGCCGCCGTCGCCGCGCTGCTCGGCCGGATGGGCGCGGGGGAGGACGTGCCGATCGGCGCGCCCGTCGCCGGCCGCACCGACGACGCCCTGGCCGGCCTGGTCGGGTTCTTCGTCAACAACCTCGTGCTGCGCACGGACTTGAGCGGCGACCCGACGTTCCGGCAGCTCGTCGACCGGGTCCGGCGCGCCGACCTGGACGCGTTCGCCCACCAGGACCTGCCGTTCGAACGGCTCGTCGAGGCGCTCAACCCGGCCCGGTCGATGGGGCGGCACCCGCTGTTCCAGGTCATGCTGGCCTACCAGCGGGCGCCCGGCGGGCCCGTGCCGTTCGGGCACGCCTCGCTGCGTGCGGAGCACGTCGACTTCTACGCGGCGCGGCTGGACCTGTCGTTCCACCTGTTCGAGCAGGACGCGGGCATCGACGGATGGCTGGTCTACAGCACGGACCTGTTCGACCGGTCCACGGTGGACGACCTGGTGGCCCGGTTCACGCGCCTGGTCGGCAATCTGGTGGCGGACCCGGACCGGCGGCTGTCCACGACCTCGGTGCTGACCGCCGCGGACGTGCTTCCCGCCGGGGAAGTGCGGGAAGTGGCGGCGACGACGCTGCCGGAGCTGTTTGCCGAGCAGGTGGCGCGCACGCCGGACGCAACGGCGGTGGTGTTCGAGGGCGCGTCGTTGACCTACGCCGAACTGGACGCCCGCGCCACGCTCCTGGCGGAACAGCTGGCCGGAGCGGGGGTGGGGCCGGAGCACATCGTGGCGGTCCGGCAGGACCGTTCGCTGGACCTGATCGTTTCGCTGTTGGGTGTGTTGAAGGCGGGTGGGGCTTATCTGCCGCTGGATCCCTCGTATCCAGCCGAGCGGTTAGGCATGATGATCGAGGATGCGCAGCCCACCGTGGTTCTTCCCGCCTCGCTGGGCGAACCCGGTGAAACACGGGCGGCGGGCCCGGACAACCCGGCCTACGTCATCTACACCTCGGGCTCCACCGGACGCCCCAAGGGGGTCGTGGTCAGCCACCGCGCGATCGTCAACCGTCTACTGTGGATGCAGAACGAGTACGGTCTCACGCCCGAGGATCGGGTGCTGCAGAAGACCCCGTCGAGCTTCGACGTGTCGGTGTGGGAGTTCTTCTGGCCGCTCATCACCGGTGCCACGCTGGTGTTCGCCCGGCCCGAGGGGCACAAGGACCCGGAGTACCTGGCCGACCTGATCGCCCGCGAGCGGATCACCACCGCGCACTTCGTCCCGTCGATGCTACGGGCGTTCGTCTCCTCGGGCGGTGACCTGTCGGTGCTGACGCGGGTGATCTGCAGCGGCGAGGCCCTGCCGTCCGACCTGGCGCGACCGAACGTGCACAACCTCTACGGCCCCACCGAAGCCGCGGTCGACGTCACCTCCTGGCCGTGCACCGAAGGCGCCGGCCAGGGCACGGTCCCGATCGGACGGCCGGTGTGGAACACGCAGGTCCACGTCCTGGACCGGTACCTGCGACCGGTACCGCCGGGCGTCACCGGCGAGCTGTACCTGGGCGGCGTCCAGCTGGCCCGCGGCTACCTGAACCGGCCCGGGCTCACCGCCGCCCGGTTCGTCGCCGCGCCGGACGGGGAGCGGCTGTACCGCACCGGCGACCTGGTCAAGCACCGCGACGGGGTGCTGGAGTTCCTCGGCCGCGCCGACGACCAGGTCAAGCTGCGTGGCTTCCGGATCGAGCTGGGTGAGGTCGAGGTCGCGCTCACCCGCGCCGGTGCCCGCAGCGCGGTCGCCGTGGTGCGCGACGACCGCCTGATCGCCTACGTCCTCGGCGAAGCGGACGCGAACAGCCTCGCCCGCGAGCTGCCGGACCACATGATCCCGTCCGCGATCGTCCAGCTGGACGAGTTCCCGCTGACCCCCAGCGGCAAGCTCGACCGCAAGGCCCTGCCCGCACCCGACTTCGCCGCGCTGGCGGGCACAGCCGAGCCCGCGACCGAGCGGGAGGCGCTGCTGTGCCGGCTGTTCGCCGAGGTCCTGGGCCTGGCCGAGGTCGGCGCGCAGGACAGCTTCTTCGCCCTCGGCGGGGACAGCATCGTGTCCGTCCAGCTGGTCAGCCGCGCCCGCAAGGCCGGGCTGACGATCACGCCGCGGCAGGTGTTCGAGCACCACACCCCGGCCGGGCTCGCCGCGGTCGCCGAAGCCGCCGTGGTGGAGACCGACGACGGCACCGGCCGGATCGAGCCGACCCCGATCATGCGCTGGAGCGAACGCGGTCTCGCCCAGGCGATGCTCCTGGTCGCGCCGGACGGCCTCACCCGCGACGACCTGGTGCGGGTGGTGCGGGCGATCCTGGACCGGCACGACGTGCTGCGCGCCCGCTGGGACGGCGCCTTGATCGTCCCGGCCGAGTCCTTCGACGCGGGCGAGATCGTCCGGGACGCCACCGGGAACCTCGACGAGGAACTGCGCGCCGCCCGCGAGCGGCTGACCGACGAGCGGTTGCTGCAGGTCGTCCGCTTCCCGGACCGGGTGCTGATCGTCGCCGACCACCTCGTCGTGGACGGGGTCTCGTGGCGCATTCTGATGGACGACCTCGCCGAAGCCTGGCGCGGCACCACGTTGACCCGCACCGGCACGTCGTTCCGGCGCTGGAGCGAACTGCTCGCCGCGCAGGACCGCGGCGCGGAAACCGGGCTGTGGCGGGACATCCTGGACGGCGCCGACCCGGTGTTCGAACCCGGCGGCGAACGGCACGAGACCGAGTTCAGCGTGCCGCTGCCCGACGGAGCCGAGCAAGCCGGCGTGCCGGAGCTGCTGATCAGCGCCTTCGCCGAGGCGCTGGAAACCTGGCGCGGGCGGGGGGACGCGATGATCGCGGTCGAAGGACACGGGCGCGAGGAACAGCTCGGGGCCGACCTGTCGGCCACGGTCGGCTGGTTCACCACGATCTTCCCGCTCCGGCTGCGCCCGGGCACCCGGTTGCGCGACATCCGCGACCAGCTGGACAGCCTGCCCGACCACGGCCTCGGCTACGGGCTGCTCCGCCCGCTCGGCCTGCCGGAGCCGACGATCGTCGTCAACTACCTCGGCCGCCTGCGGTCCGGGACCGGCGAGCCGTGGACGGTCGCGCCCGAGGCCCCGATGCTGCGGGTGCCGCCGCGCGTCCCGCAGTGGGCGATGGAGGTCAACGCGGTCAGCGTCGACGGGCAGCTGCGCGTCGCGATCACCGGGCCCGCGGTGCCCGAGCTGACCGAGCTGTTCCGCAAGGCGCTGAGCAGCGCGCCGACCGCGCTGGACACCGCACTGGTGGACGTTTCCGAAGAAGACATCGACGAGTTCGAAGAGGAGCTGGGCACGTGGTGAGTCAGCAGCCGACGGTGGGAGAGCTCCTGCGCGAGGTCACCGACCTGCTGGGGCCCGAGGCGGCGGAACTGTCCGAGAACGACAGCCTCATCGAATGGGGCCTCGACTCGATCCAGCTCATGCAGGTCGCGAACAAGTGGCGCAAGCAGGGCATCAAGGTCGGCTTCGCCAAGCTGGCCAAGAACCCGACCCTGGCCGGGTGGCGCGACATCCTCGCCACCGCGGCCGGGGTCGCGCCCGAGCCGGAGGTGACCGTCGAGGTCGACGAGACCGAGCCGTTCCCGCTCGCGCTGATGCAGCACGCGTACTGGATCGGCCGGGACGAGGAGACCACGCTCGGCTCGGTCGCCGCGCACCTCTACGTCGAGTTCGACGGCCCGGACCTGGACCCGCAGCGCCTGGACGTCGCCGTGCGCAAGCTCGTCGCCCGGCACGGCATGCTGCGCGCGGCCTTCGGTGACGACGGCCGTCAGCGGATCCTGCCGGAGCGCGCCCAGCCGTCGCTGCTCGTGCACGACCTGCGCGACCTCGACGAACACGCCGAGTCGCGGCGCCTGGCGGAGCTGCGGGACGCCTCCTCGCACGCTCGACTGGACGTCGCGAACGGCGAGGTGTTCAAGATCCAGCTCAGCCGCCGGTCCGGCGACCGCGCACGGCTGCACGTGGACGTGGACATGCTCGCCGCCGACGCGCTGAGCTACCGCGTCCTGCTCTCGGACCTGGCGCGGTTCTACGACGAGCCGGACACGGAGCTGGCGCCGATCGGCTACAGCTACCCGCGTTACCTGGCCGAACGCGAGGTGACCCGTCAGGCCGAGCAGGAGAAGGCTCGCGAGTGGTGGCAGCGGCGGGTTCCCGAGCTGCCGGGCGCGCCCGACCTGCCGCTGGTGCCGGAAACCGAGCGCGCCGACGCCACCCGCGTCACCCGGCGGCACCACTGGCTCGCGCCCGAGGACCGCAAGCGCCTCGGCGCCCGCGCGCACGAGCACGGCCTGACCCCGGCGATGGTGGTCGCGGCCGCGTTCGCCGAAACCCTGTCGTCGTGGAGCGCGCAGCCGCGGTTCCTGATGAACCTGCCGATGTTCGACCGGCAGAGCACCCACCCGGACGTCGACAAGCTGGTCGGCGACTTCACCAGCTCGGTGTTGCTGGAAGTCGACTTCTCGACCGAGGCGTCGTTCGTGGAGCACGCGAAGGCGTTGCAGGACCGGATGCACGCCGATGCCGAGCACGCCGCCTACTCGGGTGTGGAGGTGCTGCGGGACCTGTCCCGGCACCACGGTGAGCAGGTGCTCGCGCCGGTGGTGTTCACCAGCGCGCTCAACCTGGGCGAGCTGTTCGACGCGCGGGTGCGGCGGTGCTTCGGCGAGGCCGTGTGGATCATCTCGCAGGGCCCCCAGGTGCTGCTGGATGCCCAGGTCACCGAGGTCAACGAGGGCCTGCTGATCAACTGGGACGTGCGGGAGCACGCGTTCCCGGCCGGGATGATCGACGCGATGTTCGCCGCGTTCCAGGACCTCATCACCCGGCTCGGGCAGCGGGACGACGCGTGGGAGCAGCCGGTCGGCGGCGCGCTGCCGCGGGAGCAGGCCGAGGTGCGGGCGCGGGTCAACGCGACGGACGGGCCGCGCAGCGGGCGGCTGCTGCAGGACGGGTTCTTCGAGCTCGCCCTGACGCAGCCGGACGCGCCCGCGCTGCTGTGGGGTGCCGATGGGGTGCTCAGCTACGGCGCGCTGCGTGACCGGGCACTGCGGATCGCGAAGTCGTTGCAGGACAAGGGTGTCGTCGCGGGTGACCTGGTCGGGGTGAGCCTGCCGAAGGGCCCGGACCAGATCGCGGCGGTGCTGGGTGTGCTGGCCGCGGGCGCCGGGTACGTGCCGATCGGTGTCGACCAGCCGGCGGCGCGGGCGGAGCGGATCCGGCGGATCGCCGGGTTCTCGCACGTGCTGACGTCCGCCGAGGAGGCGGCCGAGCCGCTCGCCGAGCCGGTGCGGGTGGACGCGGAGCAGATCGCGTACGTGCTGTTCACCTCCGGTTCGACGGGGGAGCCGAAGGGCGTCGAGGTGCCGCACCGGGCGGCGATGAACACCATCGACGACCTCAACGAGCGGTTCTCGGTGGGCTCGGACGACCGGTGCCTGGCGGTGTCCGCATTGGACTTCGACCTGTCCGTGTACGACGTGTTCGGCCTGCTGTCCGCGGGCGGCGCGGTGGTGCTGGTCGAGGAGGGTGACCGCAAGGAGGCGCGGCAGTGGGTCGAGCTGGCCGCCTCCCGCCGGGTCACGCTGGTCAACTGCGTGCCGGCGCTGCTGGACATGCTGCTGTCCGCCGCGCGGCCGGGCGAGCTGAGCGGGCTGCGGACGGTGTTGCTGGGCGGTGACTGGGTGGGCACGGACCTCCCCGGCCGGGTGGCGGAGCAGGCGCCGCGGTGCCGGTTCGCCGGACTCGGTGGCACCACGGAGACGGCGATTCACTCGACGGTGTGCGAGGTGCACGGGGTGCCGTCGACGTGGCGTTCGGTGCCGTACGGGACGCCGTTGCGGAATGTGGTGTGCCGCGTGGTGGACGCGCGCGGGCGGGACTGCCCGGACTGGGTCGCGGGGGAGCTGTGGATCGGCGGCGACGGGGTCGCGCACGGATACCGGGCCGATCCGGAGCGGACCGCGGACCGGTTCGTGTCGTACGAGGGCCGCCGCTGGTACCGGACGGGTGACCTGGCACGGTACTGGCCGGACGGGACGCTGGAGTTCCTGGGGCGCCGGGACTTCCAGGTCAAGGTGCGGGGCGTGCGGATCGAGCTGGGCGAGGTCGAGGCCGCGCTGGCCGAGTTCCCCGGGGTGCACCGGGGCGTGGCGGGGGTGGCCGGGAACCAGCTGGTGGCGGCTGTCGGGGGCGCGGTGGACGGGGACGAGGTGCGTGAGTTCGTCCGGACGCTGTTGCCGCCGCACATGGTCCCGGCGCGCGTGGTGGTGCTGGACGCCCTGCCGCTGACCGCGAACGGCAAGGTGGACCGCCGCGCGGTGGCGGCGCACTGGGAGGCGTCGGCGGACAGTTACGTCGCCCCGGAGACGCCGGTGGAGCAGGTGCTGGCCAAGGTGTGGGCCGAGGTGCTCGAAGTGGACCGCGTCGGCCGCGACGACCCGTTCTTCGCGCTCGGGGGTGATTCGGTCCTGGCGACGATGATCGTCGGCCGGCTGCGGGAGGCGCTGGACACGTCCGAGGTGAGCGTGCGGACGCTGTTCTCGTCGCTGACGGTGGGCGCGATGGCTGCCCGGCTGGTGGCCGAGCAGTCGGTGCCGGGGCGGCTGGAGCAGGTGGCGGAGATCTACCTGGAGGTGGACGCGCTGTCCGAAGAGGATTTGAACGCGCAGTTGTGAGGTCCGCTACGCGGGTTTCTCAATCACCGGCTTCGCTTCGCTACGCCCCGATTTGCCCCTCCCGAACCCGATCTCTCAGTGTTCGGCAACCGATGTGGCTGGGGATCGGGTTGCGGGAGGGGGGTGCTCGTGGGGTGGTTGGCTCTCGTTGCCGGGTGGCGGTTGTGTGGCAACGAAAAGGGCCCTCCCCGCCGCAGCGGGGAGGGCCCTTGGGTCAGAAGATCAACCCAGCTTCGCGAACCCCGGCTTCAGCTTCTCCAGCACCCACGGGATGTCCAGCACCGTCGGGTAGCGCAGCGCCGAGATGGTCTGCATGTCGGTCACCAGGTAGTTGCCCGCCTTGATGCCGGACACCAGCTGGTTGCTCTCGAACGCCTGCTGCAGGTCCGGCGAGGTGAAGGCGACGATCACCAGATCGGCGGCGAGCTTGTCGTACTGCTCCGGCGTCAGCGTGCCCGTCGGGCTGCCGGACTCGTTCTTCGACGCGTCGGCCACCGCCGGGCTCAGCTTGAGGCCCGTCGACTGCAGCAGCTGCACCGCGAAGTCCTTTTCGGACGCCAGGGTGAACATCTTGCCCGCCGTGTTGCCCACCGACGCGGTGAACGTCTTGCCCGCGGCAGCCGGGTGCTGGGCCTTCACCTGGTCGATCGCGGCCTGGGCCGAGGCCTTCACCGCAGCCGCCTCGCCGGTCTTGCCCAGCGCCTGGGCGACCACGTCCACGTGCTCCTGCCACGTCTGCGCGCCCCACTCGGTCGCGTACCCGATCGTCGGCGCGATCTTGGCCAGGTTTTCGTACTCCTGCTCCAGGCCGTAGTCCGCGGTGGCCAGGATCAGGTCCGGCGTCAGCGCGCCGACCTGCTCGGCGTTGACCCCGCTCGCCGCGTCGATGATCTGCGTCTTGGCCGGGTCGATCTTGCCCTGCAGCCACGGCGGCACGCTCGCCGAGCCGTCCTTGCTGAAGTACGCGACCGGGGTGACGCCGAGAGCCACCGCCGCGTCGAGATCATCACTCGACGTGCCGATCACGACCACCCGCTGCGGGGCCTTCTCGATCTTCGTGGTGCCGAACTTGTGCGTGATGCTCACCGGGAAGGCCGACGCGTCGGCACTCGCTGAGGACGCCGTCTGCGTCGACGAATCCTGCACATTGCCACACGCCACGAGCCCGAGGCCGAGCACGCCCGCGACCGAAACGGCCACGAGCGAGCGGAGTCCGGGCAGGCGAACCCTGCGAGACATGGCAACACCCTTTCGAAGGAACTGCGACAAAGTGCGCCAAGTCAAGCAAGGCTAACCTAAGGAATCAACCCCGCAGCTTGCGACGCGGATCACCCCGGAACCGCGTTCACCCAGCTACGCGCAGGTCCCAGCCCTCCGGCAGCCCCCGAACCTTGGCCACTTCGTGATCTGCCTCGACGTGCACGGTCAGCTCCCCGAGCCGCAGATCCGACAACCGCACCCGGCCCCACTGCCCCGGCAGGTGCGGGCGCACCGCCAGCCGCTGCTGCGGAACGTGCGGTTCGAGCCCGAGGAACGACCGCACCAGCAGCAGCGGCGCCGCGCTCGCCCACGCCTGCGGTGAACACGACGTCGGGTAGGGGATCGGCGGGCTGAACTCCGACCGCGAGAACCCGCAGAACAGCTCGGGCAGCCGCCCGCCGAACGACGCCGACGCGGCCGGCAGCCCGGTCGCCAGCCGCTGCGCCAGGTCCACCGCGCCCGGCAGGTGCGCGTACCGCAGCAGCCCGGCCACCGCGATCGCCGTGTCGTGCGGCCACACCGAACCGTTGTGGTAGCTCATCGGGTTGTAGGCGCCCATCGCCGAGGACAGCGTCCGCAGCCCGTACCCGCTGTCCATCTCCGGCCGGCTGAGCCGCTCGATCAGCACGGCCGCGTGCTCGTCGGTCGCGATGCCCGACCACAGGCAGTGCGCGGTGTTGCTGGTCAACGCGTCCAGCGGCTGCTTGCGCCCGTCCAGCGCGACGGCGTACCAGCCCTGGTCCGGCAGCCAGAACGCCTCCGCGAACCGCTCCCGCAACCGTTCGGCCCGCTCGCGGCAGCGCGCGGAGGTGGCCGGGTCGTTGAACGCGTCGGCCAGCTCGGCGCGCGCCAGCCAGGCCGCGTAGGCGTAGCCCTGGACCTCGCACAACGCGATCGGCGTGGTCGCCAGCCGCCCGGCCGCGTCGTTGATGCCGTCGAAGCTGTCCTTCCAGCCCTGGTTGAGCAGGCCGCGGTCGGTCGCCCGCCGGTACTCGACGAACCCGTCGCCGTCGCGGTCGCCGTAGCGCTCCAGCCACTCCAGAGCCGCGTCGGCCGCCGGCAGCAGCGCCCGCACCGCGGTCTCGCCCGCACCCCAGCGCCAGCACTCGGCCAGCAGCATGACGAACAACGGCGACGCGTCCACCGTGCCGTAGTAGTGGCTGCCGCCGAGCACCTGGTCGCTGTCCGGGCCGAGCCGCAGCTCGTGCAGGATCCGCCCGGGTTCCTCCTCGGTCAGCGGGTCGACGCGCTTGCCCTGCAGCTCCGCCAGCGTCTCCAGCGTGCCCAGCGCGAGGCCGACGTCCAGCGGCAGCGCCATCCACGCGGTGAGCAGGCTGTCCCGGCCGAACAGGGTCATGAACCACGGCGCGCCGGCCGCGACGAACGGGCGGCCGTCCTGGCTGCTGTCGTGGATCTGCAACGCGCCGAGGTCGCTTTCGGTGCGCTGCAACACCTGCGTGAGCACCGGGTCGTCGGCGGCGATCACCGTGCTCACGTCGCGCCAGGCGCGGATCTTGCGTGCCGGGCCGCTCGCCTCGACCTCCTCGCCGCGGTCGAACTGCGGCCGCACCCGCCGGTTCCCGACGGTCGGCTGCACCACGATCTCGGTCGACCACTCACCGCGCGCGGGCACGACGACGCGCCAGTTCAGCACGCCGGGCGCGGTGAGCGGGTCGGCGGTGGCGCTCACCGACAGGCCACGCGAGCCGTCGGACCGGTCGCGCAGCAGTTCCGACCCGGCCACGGTGGCGTCCGCCCCGCCGTGCGCGGGACGGCCCTCCTTGACCGCGAACAGGTCCGAGAAGTCCGCGTCGACGTGCAGGGTCAGCGTCGCGACGGTGTTCTCCCGGCCCAGGTTCCGCAGCGTGATCGTCTCCCGCAGGCCGTCGCCGACCAGGCGTTCCCGCACCAGCAGCAGCGTGCTGTCGGCCTGGCCCGGCTTCGGGTTGCGGCGCAGCACGAACTGCGCCGCGAACGCCTCCGGCGAGAGGACCGACAGCGGGTGCGGGGCCTGCCCGTCCAGCCGCAGCTCCCACCGCGAGATCAGCCGCGCGTCCCGGAAGAACAGGCCGTGCGAGGTGCCCGGCTGGATGTCGCCGTTCGTGCCGGACAGGCAGAACGTGCTGCCCTCGACGAGCGTGACCGTGCCGCCCGCGCTGGTCACGGGCACCGGTTCGCCGGCGTTGAACGCCTCCGGCGTCATGGCCGTCCTCCGGATGGCTGCAGGGCGGGGCCGTCGTTGTCCATCTGGTCGTACGCGCGGTCGAGCGCCGAGTCCAGTGCCGCGTAGTCCCGCCGCAGGCGGCTGACCTCGACCGCCCGCCGGTACGCGGCCTCGTAACCCGCGCCCAGCCCGCCGATGTCGAAGTGCTCGGCGACGTGGGCGCGGCACTTCGCCGGGTCGAGGTGGCGGACGTCGCGCAGGGCCTGCGCCAGGTCGGCGGGGTCGTCGCGCACCAGTCCGGTGACGCCGTCGACCACGACCTCCGGCACCGCGCCCGACCGCAGCGCCACGACCGGCGTGCCGCACGCCATCGCCTCGATCATGACCATCCCGAACGGCTCCTCCCACTGGATCGGGAAGAGCAGGCAGCGGGCCTTGGCGAGCAGCTCGCGCTTCGCGGTCGCGTCGGCGACGCCGAACACGTGGTCGTTCTCGGTGAGCCGCGGCCGGACCTCCCGCTCGAAGTACTCCTTCTCGATCGGCTCGGCGCACTTGCCGGCCAGCACCAGCCGCAGCCCGGCGCGGTGCGCGGCCTCCAGCGCCAGGTGCGGCGCCTTGTCCGGGTGGAACCGGCCGAGGAACAGCGCGTAGTCGTCCTTTTCGGACTCGAACGGCCAGTCGGCCAGCCGCAGTGCGTTGTGGACGGTGCCGATCCAGTTCAGGTCCGGCGCCAGCTCTCGCTGCCGGTTGCTGATCGCCACCAGGTGCACGTCGTCGCCCAGTTCGGCGTAGTAGCGCGCCATGTCCTCGCCCACCGGGCCGTGCACGGTCGCCACCGTCGGCACACCGTAAGCGGGGGCGTTGAGCGGCCCGGCCAGCGAGTGGTCGTGCACCACGTCGACACCCTCGGTCGCGGCGAGGCGCTGCACGGCCCGGCGGGCGGCGATCGCGTGCATGACCTCGGGTAGGGCTCGCCCAGCAGCTCCGGGACGGTGCGGTCCCACACCGGCACGAACCGCGCCTTGGTGCCGGGGCGGCCGGCCCCGATCAGGGTGACCTGGTGCCCGCGGTCGACGAGGGCGTCCGCGAGGTCGGCGACCACCGCCTCGACCCCGCCGTACGCCTTGGGCGGAACGTCGAAGTAGGGCGGGACGACCATCGCCACGCGGAGCGGGCGGTCGGGGTCGTCGCGGCGCACGGCGGCGTGCGAAACAGATCGGGCCTTCCACGCGGGGCGATGCGCGCTGCTCAAGCTGCCTCCTCGGACCGTCTATGCAATTAGCACTCTCCTGTTAAGAGTGCTAATACAGCGGTGATCGCCTCGGCAAGCTCCGGGTGGGCGAGATCTGCGTCACACGGTGATCCGCCGGGCCGCGAGGACGCCAGCGAGGCCGAGCACCGCGGTGCCGGCGAAGACCGCCAGGAACGCGGGGGTCACCGCACCCTGGGCGGCGATGAGCGCGCCGCCCAGTCCACTCGCGACCGCCGTCGCCAGGGTCTGTGCCAGCTGGAGCGCCGCGCTGACCGATCCCTGCTGGCCGTCCGCGGCACGGCCGAGCGTTTCGGTGGTGGCGGCGTTGAACGCGACACCCATGCCGAACCCGCCGATCACCCAGCCGAGCACCGCGAGCAGCCCGGGGCCGACGAGCACGCCGTAGGCCAGCACGGCCACCCCGGCCACCAGGACCGCGAAGCCCAGCCCCACGGCCGCCCGCCGGTTGCGGTCCCACTTCGCCTGCACCGCGGAGCCGGCCACCCAGCTCAGCGCCCCGGCCGACAGCCCCAGCCCGGCCTCGAACGCGCTCACGTGCCGCAGCTCGGTCAGCCCCAGCGGCAGGAACGCCTCCGTGCCGAAGTACACCGCGCACAGCAGGAACCGCACGACCACCCCGGCCGGCACCCCGCGCCGGACGGTGAGGGTCCCGGCCGGGGTGACGTGCCGCAGCGCGACCACGGCGAGAACCAGCCCGGCCGCGGCGAGCGGGACCAGCACCGCGGCGGTGTGGAGTTCCAGCGCGGCCAGGACGACGGCGGTGCCCGCGGCGAGTGCGACGCTGGCGACCAGCGGACGCCAGCGGGAGCCGTCCGGCGCCGGGGTGGCCGGCGTGGTCAGGCCGGGGAGCGTGCACCAGGCCGCGATCGCGGCGAGCGGGATCATGGCCAGGAACACCCACCGCCAGCCGATCGTGCTCGCCACCGCCGCCGCGACGACCGGGCCGACCAGGGACGGAATCGTCCAGGCCGAGGACAGCAGCGCGAACATGCGGGCACGCAGGCGTTCCGGGTAGACCAGCCCGATCAAGGTGTAGGCCATCGCCATCACCGCGCCGACGCCGAGGCCCTGCGTGAACCGGCCGAGCAGGAACAGCGTCCACGACGGGGCGAGACCGGCCAGCGCGCTGCCGAGCGCGAACGCGATCACCCCGGCGGCCAGTGGGCGGGCCGGCGCGCCGCGGTCGGCGGCGTGACCGGCGAGGACGGTGCCGACGATGTTCGCCAGCATCAGCGCGGCCAGCGCCCAGCCGTAGGAGCCGAGGCCGCCGAGCAGGCGGGAGATGTCCGGGAGGATGGTCGCCACGCCGAGGGACTCGAGCGCGACCAGTCCGACGGTGAGCACGATGCCGACGGTGCGAGCCCGGTAGCGGGGCGAGAGCACACCCTCGGAAGTCGAGGAGACAGTCATGGCGGCAATTATGTTCCGTATCGGAACGGAATGGAAGTGCTAGGATGGGCCCTGTGACGAGCACCCGGGCGGGACGGCCACGCGACGAGCGCATCGACGGGGCTGTCCGCGAGGCGACGGTGGACCTGCTGAACGAGGTGGGCTACGCGGGCCTCACGCTGGAAGCCGTGGCGAGCCGGGCGGGCACGAGCAAGCCCGCGTTGCGCCGCCGGTGGCGCGGGCGCCAGCACCTGGTCGTCGACGCACTGGTGGCCACCGTCGGCGCGGTGCCCACGCCGGACACCGGGTGCACGCGCTGCGATCTCATCGCCGGGATCCGGACGCTCAGCGAGGCCTTCACCACCAGGATCGGACGGCGCGTGCTGCCCGCCCTGGTCGCCGACCTCGCCGACGATCCGGAACTTTCGGCGGTGTTCCTGCGCGACTACTTCCACACGCGACGGGCGTCCACCGCGCAGGCCCTGCGCCGGGGCATCGAGCGCGGCGACCTCGACCCGGACCTCGACCTGGGTCTCGTGCTCGACATGCTGGCATCCACCACCTACTACCGCGTCCTCTTCGGACACCTACCGGTCACCGGGAACCTGGCGGAGCAGGTGGTGGACGTGGTGCTGGCCGGGGTGGTCACGCCGCGGTGGCGCGGCTGCGGTCACTGACCGGCGTCGCCGGGACGGACCAGACCGGTCTCGTAGGCGATGTGCACCAGCTGCGCGCGATCCCGGGCGTCCAGTTTGGACAGCAGGCGGCTCACGTAGGTGCGGGTGGTGGCCGGGCTCAGGAACAGCCGCCCGGCGATCTCGTCGTTGGACCGGCCCGCGGCGACCTCGGCGAGCAGCTCCCGTTCCCGCCCGGTCAGGTGCGCCAGCCGCGCCGGGTCGGTCCGGTGCCCCCGCGCAACCGCCGCCATCACGCGCCGGGTCACCGACGGCGACAGCAACGCCTCCCCGCCGGCCACCGTGCGCACGGCCGCCCGCAGGTCGCCGGGCTCGGTGTTCTTGAGCAGGAAACCCGAGGCCCCGGCGCGGATCGCGTCGAGGATGTGCTCGTCGGTGTCGAAGGTGGTCAACACGACGACCCGCACGGCGCGCAACCGCGGGTCGGCGACGATGCGCCGCGTGGCCTCGATGCCGTCCACGCCGGGCATGCGGATGTCCATCAGCACGACGTCCGGCCGCGCGGTCAGCGCGGCCAGCGCGGCCTCCGCGCCATCGGCGGCCTCGCCCACGACGGTGATGTCGTCGGCGCGGGCGAGCAGCGCGAACAGGCCGGCCCGCATCAGGTGCTGGTCGTCGGCGAGCGCCACCCGGATCATCGCGGCTCCACCGGCAGGCTCGCGTCGATCCGGAAACCCGCGCCCGGGCGGGAATCCAGCGCCACCGACCCGCCCAGCAGTTCGGCCCGGTCCCGCATCCCGTCCAGCCCGCGGCCGGTGCGGACCGGCAGTTCGGCGCCGGCGCCGTCGTCGCGGACCTGGATCCGCAGCCGGTCCGGTTCGTACCGCACCCGCACCTCCGCCTTGCTCGCCCGGGCGTGGCGGAGACAGTTGGTCAGGGCCTCCTGCACGATCCGGTACGCCGTCGTGTCCACCGCGGCGGGCAACGCGACCGGTTCGCCCTCGGTGGACACGGTCACCGCCAGACCACTTCGGACGGTCGCGGTGACCAGGGCGTCCAGGTGCCGCAGGCTGCCCACCGGGGCGCGGCCGGAGTCGTCGGTCAGCAGGCCGAGCGTGGTGCGCAGGTCGTGGGCGGCTTCGTCGGCGGCCAGCCGCAGGGTCGTCAGCGCGGAGCGGGCCGCGTCCGGATCGTCGTCCAGCGCCTCGGCGGCAACGCTGGCCTGCACCGACACCACGGCCAGCGTGTGCCCGACGGCGTCGTGCAGGTCCCGCGCGATCCGCAGCCGTTCCTCCTCGACCCGGCGCCGGGCCTCCCACTCCCGTTCCGCGGCCGCCTGCCGCGCGGTGCGGCGCTGTTCGGCGCGCAACGCCCCCAGCGCGATCGCGCTCAGCATCAGCCCGACCGTCGACGCCAGCTCGAAGCCCAGCAGGTAGTCCGGGTTCTCGCCCTGCCGCAACCGGAAGACCGTGCTGACCAGCACCACCGCCGCCGCCACCACCGCCGCGACGCGCGCCTTCCCGGCTTCGGCCGCGGAGAACAGGGCCGCCGCGACGGGCAGCGCCAGCCCGACCGGCGGGTACCCGGCCGCGTAGTAGGCGAGCAGCCCGGCCGTCGTCGCGGCCAGCGCCAGCACCGGGAACTGGCGGCGCACGAGCATGAGCGCGCCGAGGCACAGCGCGAACAGGTACGCCACCGGATCGGGTGCCCGCGCGCCGCCGAGGTCCATCGCGATGGCGACGGCCACCACGGTGGAGGTCGCGACCCCGAGAGCGGCGTCGGCGAGCACCCGCTTTCGCTCGCTCACCTGGTGAGAATAGCCAGGCCGGCGCCGTCGCACAGTCGTCGGATGTTGACTGTTCCGTCGCTTGCGGACGGACGACGGGCGGCGCGGATCCGCCTACGTTGGGCGCCATGAGAACCCTGGGTGTCGCCATCCTCGGCCTGTTCGTCGGCCTCGCGGTGGGATTTCTGGTCTTCAGCGAACTCGTCGGGCGGCTCGCCGCGCGGGACGGCCAGGTCGACGCGCCCTGGACGTTCGTGATCGGCTTCGGGCCACAACTGCTCGCCGTCGCGGGCGCTGTCGTCGCCGTGCTGATCGACCAGCGGAGGCGGAACCGATGAACCTGTCCCGGCGCGGCCTGTTCCGGGTCACCGCGGCCGGCCTGCTGGTGGCGGGCTGCGCGAGCGGCGGCTCGAACACCGAGACCGAGTCCAGCGCGGGCACGCTGTTGCGCAGCGCGGCGAAGCTGCCCGAGCCGTTCACCGTGCCGCCGCCGGTGCCGCCGGTGCTGCGACCGGTCCGGCCCGGCCACTACGAGATCACCCAGCGGGCCGCCGACGTGGAGATCCTGCCCGGCCTGCGCACGACGGTCTGGGGTTACGACGGCATCTTCCCCGGCCCCACGATCGAAACCCGCCGCGGGCAGACCACCGTCGTGCGGCACCGCAACGAGCTGGGCGTGCCCGTGGTGGTGCACCTGCACGGCGGCCGGACCCCGCCCGAGCACGACGGCTACCCGCTGGACCTGGTCGCACCCGGCGCGGCGCGCGAGTACGTCTATCCGCTGGACCAGCCGGCGGCCACGCTCTGGTACCACGACCACCGGGCCGACTTCACCGGCCCGCAGGTCTACCGCGGTCTCGCCGGGTTCCACCTGATCCGCGACGACGAGGAGGACGCGCTGCCCCTGCCGCGTGGCGAGCGGGAGGTGCCGCTGATGATCACCGACCGGTCGTTCGCCGCCGACGGTTCCTTCGCCTACCCCTCGGTCGATCCGTCACTGCTCGGCGAGCCCGGGGTGACCGACGATTTCGTCAGCGGTGTGCTCGGCGACTGCATCCTGGTCAACGGCGCGCCCTGGCCGGTGATGGAGGTGGACGCGGCCCGCTACCGGTTCCGGATCCTCAACGCCTCCAACGCCCGCCGCTACCGGCTCGCGCTGGACCCGCCGGGGCCGGGGTTCGTGCAGATCGGCGGCGACCAGGGGCTGCTCGCCGCGCCGGTCCGGCACGACCAGCTGCAGATCGCGCAGGCCGAACGGTACGACGTGGTGATCGACTTCTCGGCGTACCAGCCGGGCCAGGAGGTCACGCTGCTGAACCGGCTGGGCGAGGACGGCACGGCGCGCGTGATGCGGTTCGTGGTCACCCGGCGGGCGGCCGATGACAGCGCCATCCCGGACCGGCTGGCCGATGTCCGGCCGCTGTCCCGCGCGGACGCGGTGGTGGAGCGCGAGTTCACGTTCCGCCGCGGCGG
Organism: Amycolatopsis ruanii; assembly: GCF_003385175.1. Classification (NCBI taxonomy): domain Bacteria; kingdom Bacillati; phylum Actinomycetota; class Actinomycetes; order Pseudonocardiales; family Pseudonocardiaceae; genus Amycolatopsis; species Amycolatopsis ruanii. The sequence goes on along the minus strand of NZ_PQHY01000014.1, from coordinate 83,868 downwards.
GGCCGAGCACCACGGGATGACACTGTGGACGGTCAACGGGATGCCGTTCAGCGCCGACGGGGTCGTGGCCGAGCCGGCGCTGGGCACGGTCGAGCTGTGGCGGTTGCGGGCGCAGAACGTGCCGCACCCGATCCACATCCACCTCGCGCCGTTCCAGATCCCGGGCACGGCGCACGGCTGGAAGGACACGGTCGACCTGGGCAACGGTGACCAGGCCGAGGTGCTCGTCCGGTTCGAGGGCTACCGCGGGAAGTACGTGATGCACTGCCACAACCTCGAACACGAGGACATGATGATGATGGCGAACTTCGTGGTGCGGTGATCACTCCTCGCCGTCGAACTCGAAGGCCTCTTCCAGCATCTCGCCCATGACCATGCCGCCCACGACACCCGCGGCCGCGTCGGCGACCACGCCGCCCATGCCCATCCCGCGGCCGTGGTGCCCGTGGTGGTGGCCGCCGAAGGCCGGGTTGCCGAACGCGGAGTGCCCGCCGCGCTGGGCGGCCTCGGCCAGCCACTGGCCGATCAGCGCGGCCCAGTCGGCGGTCTCCGCGTCCTGGTGCGGCATCTGGAAGCGGCCGAACGAGTCGCCGCCGGCCTGCATGAAGCGGCCCCGGCGGTCGGCCTCGAGGACGACGGCCAGATCGTGCGGTCCGGCGACGAACGTCAGCTCGACCTCGTTGATCCGCCCGGCGAACTCGGCGGGCGGGAAGAACTCGATCTCCTGGTAGAAACCCAGCTCCTGGCGCACGCCGTAGAGGCGGCCGGCCTCCACGTCGGCGTTGCGGAACCGGAAGCCGAGCTGGCCGAAGGCGTCCAGCACCCGGTCCTGCGACGGCAGGGGGTGCACGTGGACCGGGTCGAGGTCACCCTTGTCCGGCGCGCCCGCGATCACCAGCTCGGTCCGCACGCCGACGGCCATGCCGTGCAGCAGCGTGTCCCCGACCGCGGTGATGGGCGTCTCCCACGGCAGCCGCAGCTCGAACGGCACGGTGACCAGCTGACCGGCCGGCACCCGCACCCCCTGCTGCACCAGCTGGCGGTGGAACTCGCCGGTGGCCGCGGACTCGTGCCCGCCGCGCTCGATCTCGACCCGCGTGACCAGCGACAGGACGACCTGGTCGATGGCCGCGTCGGCGCTCCCGCCCTGGATCCGGACCTGCCCCGTGACCACCTGACCGGGCACCGCATGGGGCGAGTCGAGCACGGTGTCGACCGACGGCCCACCGACGCCGAAGGCGCTGAGCATCCGCTTGAACATGAACGGGTTCCTCCTGGGATCCAGACAAATCAGGCTCAAGATCGAGACTACCGGCAACCGCCCGCGAGTCCCACGCTCCCGCGCGCGAGTCCCACGTTCCCGCGCGCGAGTCCCACGTTCCGGCGCGCGAGTCCCACGTTCCCGCGCGCGAGTCCCACGTTCCGGCGCGCGAGTCCCACGTTCCGGCGCGTGAGTCCCACGTTCCCGGACGGCACTGAACGTGGGACTCGCGGTACTGAATGTGGGACTCGCGGTACTGAATGTGGGACTCGCGGTACTGAATGTGGGACTCGCGGTACTGAATGTGGGACTCGCGGTACTGAATGTGGGACTCGCGGTGGGTCAGGAGCCCAGGTATCGCAGCACGGCCAGCACCCGCCGGCTGTACCCGGTCGTATGGCTCAGCCCCAGCTTGTCGAAGATCGCGTTCACGTGCTTCTCCACCGCGGACTGCGACACGTACAGCTCGGCCGCGATGCCGGCGTTCGTGTGCCCCTCGGCCATCTTCGCCAGCACCTCGCGCTCCCGGGCGGTCAGCGTCGCGAGCGGGTCGGCGTGCGTGGTGCGCGCCAGCAGCCGCCGGACGACCTCCGGGTCGAACGCCGCCCCGCCGGACCCCACCCGCTCCAGCGCGTCGAGGAACTCGCCGACCTGCATCACCCGGTCCTTGAGCAGGTACCCGACCCGCCCGCCGTCGTCGGTGATCAGTTCCGTCGCGTAGCGCTTCTCGACGTACTGGGACAGCACCAGCACCCCGACCTCCGGCCACTGCCGCCGGATCTCCAGCGCCGCCCGCAATCCCTCGTCGGTGTGGTCGGGCGGCATCCGGATGTCGGTCACCACCACGTCCGGCCGCACCCGGGACACCTCGTCGAGCAGCTCCGTCGCGTTGCCGACCGCGGCGAGCACCTCGTGGCCCTCCTCGGCGAGCAGCCGGATCAGGCCCTCGCGCAGCAGGGTCGAGTCCTCGGCCAGGATCACGCGCACGGCAGCTCCGCCCGCACGACCGTCGGCCCGCCGGCCGGACTGTCCACAGTGAACACCCCGTCCGCCGCGCCGACCCGCCGGGCCAGCCCGGACAAGCCGTTGCCGTCCGGCCGCGCGCCGCCCACGCCGTCATCGCTGATGGTCACGGTCAGCATCCTGCCGGTCCGCCCCACGGCGATGTCGATCCGGCTCGCCGCCGCGTGCTTGATCGCGTTCGTGACCGCCTCCGACGCGACGAAGTAGGCGACGGTCTCGGTCGCCGGATCCACCCGCTCGTCCAGCGCGTACGACAGCCCGACCGGCAGGCTCGACCGCTCCGCCAGCGCCTCCAGCGCCGTGCCCAGACCGCCTTCGTCCAGCGCGATCGGGTACACCCGCCACGCGACGTCCCGCAGTTCCTGCAGCGCCAGCTGGGTCTCCTCGTGCGCCTGCCGCAACAGCGCCTCCGCCCGTTCCGGGTCCTTCGCGCGGCGGGCGCGGCCGAGCAGCATGCCCAGCGACACGATCCGCTGCTGCACCCCGTCGTGCAGGTCGCGCTCGATGCGCCGCCGCTCGTCGTTCACCGCCTCGACCACCTCGGCCCGGCTGTGGGTCAGCGCGTCGACGCGGCGCTGCAGCCGTTCCTGTTTCGTGGGCCCGAAGAAGTGGTGCGCGAGCCGGCGTTCCAGCGCGACGACCCCGATGAGCCCCTGCACCGCCAGGAAGACCAGCAACACGCCGATCAACAGCAGTCCGGGCGCGTCGTACCAGTCCTGGTCCTCGCCGATCGGGTCGCCGCCGCCCAGCGGGTGCCCGCTGATCAGCTGCCACACCATGATCCCGGCCGCCGCCACCCCCAGCGCGATCAGCACGAAGATGCCCGCCCCGAGCCCGCCCACCACACTGCGCGTGCCGAGGTAGCGCAGGGCACGCGAGTCCCGGTAGTCGTCCGAGGTGGGGTAGTCCAGGTACCGCCGCAGCCGCGACCGGTCCCGCTCGGCGAACCAGCGCGTGGCCCCGAACACGGCGGGGCGCGCGGCCGGCACGGCGAGGGCGAGCGTCGCCACGATCACGAAGACCGCCTCGGCGAACGCGCTCAGCCCACCGAGCGCCAGCCCCGCCGTCACCCGCATCGCGCGGCGCACGTCCACTGTGGGCATATCCCGAGGTTAGCGGGGTTCCACGCGCCCGGTACTGAGGTTTTCCGCAGGATGATCGGGTGCTGCACCCCATGGTCGCGGCCGTCCCGGATTCCTAGCGTCGAAAGCATGGATCTTCACCTCGCACAGGCCGAACCGCTCGGGGGACTCGCCGGTTGGGCCGTCGGCCTCATGGACTCCCTCGGCGGGCTCGGCGCCGCCGTCATCGTCGGCCTGGACAACCTGTTCCCGCCCATCCCGAGCGAGCTGGTGCTGCCGCTCGCCGGGTTCTCCGCCAGCCAGGGCACGTTCAGCCTGCTCGAAGCGCTGGCCTGGACCACGTTCGGCTCGGTCGCCGGCGCGGTGATCGTCTACTGGCTGGGCGCGCTGCTCGGCCGCGACCGGACCCGTGCGCTGCTGCTGCGGATCCCGCTGGTCAAGGCGTCCGACTTCGACCGCACCGAGGCGTGGTTCGCCAAGCACGGCACCAAGGCGGTGTTCTTCGGCCGGATGGTGCCGATCTTCCGCAGCCTGATCTCACTGCCCGCGGGGATCGAACGGATGCCGTTCGGCCGGTTCCTGGTGCTCACCACGCTGGGCAGCCTGATCTGGAACACGCTGTTCGTCTTCGCCGGCTACCTGCTCGGCGCGAACTGGCACGTGATGAACGACTACGCGGGGATCTTCCAGTACGCGGTGATCGGCGCCGTCGCGATCGCGCTGGTGGTGTTCGTCGTCACGCGACTGCGCGACCGCGTGCGGGCGTGAACACGAAGCCGCCCTCCCCGGGGGCAGGGGAGGGCGGCTTCGCTCGCGGGCGTCAGGCGGCCTGGACCACGGGGGTGGTGGCCGGCGCCAGCGCCAGGTCGAGGACTTCCCGCACGTTCGACACCGGGTGCACGTCGAGCTGGGCCAGCACGTCCGCGGGGACGTCGTCCAGGTCCGGCTCGTTGCGCTGCGGGATGATCACCGTCTTCACCCCGGCCCGGTGCGCGGCCAGCAGCTTCTGCTTGACCCCGCCGATCGGCAGGACCCGGCCGGTCAGCGACACCTCGCCGGTCATCGCCACGTCGGCCCGCACCACGCGACCGGACAGCAGCGACGCCAGTGCCGTGGTCATCGTGATCCCGGCGCTCGGCCCGTCCTTGGGCACCGCGCCCGCGGGGACGTGGACGTGCACGCCCCGGTCCTTCAGGTCGCCGACCGGCAGTTCCAGCTCGGCGCCGTGCGAGCGCAGGTAGGACAGTGCGATCTGCACCGACTCCTTCATCACGTCACCCAGCTGCCCGGTGACGGTGAGCCCGGAGCTGCCCGACTCGGGATCGGCCAGCGACGCCTCGATGTAGAGGACGTCCCCGCCGGCGCCCGTGACGGCCAGCCCGGTCGCCACCCCCGGCGTCGCGGTCCGCTGGGTCGACGCGGGCAGCGCCGACTCCGGCAGGTGCCGCGGACGGCCGAGGTAGCCCTCCAGGTCCGCCGCGTCGACGGTCACCGGCAGGATCGCCTCGTCGAGCGCGACCCGGGTCGCGATCTTGCGCAGCACCTTCGCGATGGTCCGGTTCGCGTTGCGCACGCCCGCCTCGCGGGTGTACTCGGCGGCGATCCGGCTCAGCGCGGCGTCGGTGAACCGCACGTCGTCGCGGCCCAGCCCGGCCCGCTCCAGCTCGCGGGGGAGCAGGTGGTCGCGGCCGATGACGACCTTCTCGTGCTCGGTGTAGCCGTCCAGCGTCACCAGTTCCATCCGGTCCAGCAGCGGCCCCGGGATGGTCTCCAGCGCGTTGGCCGTGGCGAGGAACACCACGTCCGACAGGTCCAGCTCGACCTCGAGGTAGTGGTCGCGGAAGGTGTGGTTCTGCTCGGGGTCGAGCACCTCCAGCAGGGCCGCGGTCGGGTCGCCGCGGTAGTCGGCGCCCACCTTGTCCACCTCGTCGAGCAGGACCACCGGGTTCATCGACCCGGCCTCCTTGATGGCGCGGACGATCCGGCCGGGCAGCGCGCCGACGTAGGTGCGCCGGTGGCCGCGGATCTCCGCCTCGTCCCGGACACCGCCGAGCGCGACGCGGACGAACTTGCGGCCCATCGCCTTCGCGACCGACTCACCGAGCGAGGTCTTGCCCACACCCGGCGGGCCGACCAGCGCCAGCACGGCTCCGGAGTGCCGCCCGCCGACCTGTCCCTGGCCCGCTTCGGCGCGGCGGGCGCGCACGGCCAGGTACTCGATGATGCGTTCCTTCACGTCGTCCAGGCCCGCGTGGTCGGCGTCGAGCACCGCCCGCGCCGCCGCGATGTCGTGGACGTCCGTGGTCCGGTCGTTCCAAGGGATCTCCAGGACCGTGTCCAGCCAGGTGCGGATCCAGCCGCCCTCCGGCGAGGCGTCGGAGGTGCGCTCCAGCTTGTCCACCTCGGCCAGTGCGGCCGTCCGGACGTGCTCGGGCAGGCCGGCCTGCTCCACGCGGGTGCGGTAGTCGTCGGAGTCGGCGGTGCCGTCCAGCTCGCCCAGCTCCTTGCGGATCGCCTCCAGCTGGCGGCGCAGCAGGAACTCCTTCTGCTGCTTCTCCATGCCCTCGGCGACGTCCTTGCGGATGGTGTCGGTCACCTCGAGCTCGGCCAGGTACTCCCGGCTCCACTCCAGTGCCTTCTCCAGCCGCGTCGCGACGTCGAGCGCGGTCAGCAGCTCCAGCTTCTGGTCCGTGCTCAGGAACGGCGAGTTGCCGGCCAGGTCGGCGATCGCGGACGGGTCCTCGACCTGCTGCACCGCGTCGATCATCTGCCAGCCGCCGCGCTGCTGGAGGATCGAGATCACGACGGTCTTGTACTCGGCGGCCAGCGCGCGGGCCCGCTCACCGGAGATCTCGGCGACCGGCTCGGCGTACACCCAGCGCGCCGCGCCGGGGCCGTCGCCGTTCTCGCCGACCCGGGCGCGCCGGGTGGCGCGCAGCAGCCCGGCGGCCTTGCCGCCGGGGATGCGGCCGACGCGCTCGATGGTCGCGACGGCGCCCAGCTCGGCGTACTCCCCGTGCACCCGCGGGACGATCAGGACCTCGGCCTGCGTGGCCGGGAGCGACCGGATACCCGGGAACGACGGCGCCTTCGCCTGGGCGGAGTCGACCGCGGCGCGGGTCTCCGCGTCGTCGAGTTCGAGCGGGACGATCATGCCGGGCAGCACGACGTCGTCGTCGAGGGGCAGTACGGGGAGGAGCCTGGTGTCGGTCATCTGTTTGCTCCCTACCTGGTTGAGTCTGCCTAGCTCAACTTTCCGGCGAGCCGGTTTGTTTCCGCAGGTAGTTCGCTCGCAGCGGACGGCGTCCGGGAATAAAACCGGGGCTGGCCCGGCAGCGGTCCCGGCTGGCGAAACTGAGACGCTCGTCGCATCGCGGGCGGGCCACGCACAGTCATCGGCGCTGTTCAATCACGATCGCGATTGAATCGCGATCAATGCGCGGGAGCGCAGCACGGCGGCTCGCGGGGAACGCGTTGTAGCCGGGCGACGCGCTTAACGTCGATTACCGGGAGCGATCGCCGAAAAGATCCATCTCACCCGTAAGTCTCCGCTGGTCACCGTAGTTGGCACGTTGTTAACTATGAGGTGATGTCATGGCGGCCGGAAAGAGGCTGAAGTACGCCCTCCGGGGTACAGTGATCCCCTCATTCGCACCGAGATCACCGTCTCGTGCGCGGTGAGTACCGGCGGGCGCACTGGGGCGTATGGGTGGAAGGAGGTTGCATGCCGGACTCCGATGGCAGGCCGGACGGCCCCATCCCGGCGGCAGCCGCCAATGCTGGTGGTGCCGAGGCGCGGGCGGACGAGCGCCGCTTCCGGGTCTACACGCTGACCGTCTTCTCGGTCGGCGTGCTCACCGCCGTCGCCGTGTCGCTGTGGCTGCCGTTCCACGGTTCGGCGGAGCTGTGGTGGATCGGCCCGGTGCTGGCCCTGTCCTTCTTGCTCGCCGAGCAGCTCGGCATCAACGTCGACGTCCGGTCCGGCATCTCCTGGACCATCTCCTTCACCGAGATCCCGCTGGTCATCGGCTTCTTCGTGGCGCCGTTCGAGGTCGTCCTCGCGGCCCACCTGGTCGCCGGGATCAGCACGCTCCTGGTCCGCCGCGTCTCCGGGCGCGTGCTCTACAACGCCGGCGCGTTCCTGCTGGAGATCACCAGCGCGTTCGCCGTGGCCGGCCTGGTCGAGCGGATCATGGGCACCACCGAGATGACCTGGCCCGCCGCGCTCGCCGGCACCCTGACCGCGCCGCTGACCAGCACGCTGCTGGCGCTGGCCGCCGTCCGGGTGCTGCGCCGCCGCATGCGCATCGGCACCGCGCTCCGGCTCACCGGCCGCATCCTGGTCGTCGGGTTCGTCAACGCGTCGGTCGGCCTGAGCGGCTACCTGGTGATCGCCGGCACGGCCAACGCGTGGCCGCTGGTGCTCGCCGTCTTCGCCGGCCTGTCCGCGCTGTACTGGGCCTACTCCGATCTGCTGCGTGAGCAGCGGGACATGGAGGCGCTCTCCGACGTCAGCCTGATGGTCGCCCGCTCCGGTCAGCAAGCCGCCGCGCGCCCGGCCAGCGGCGCCGACGACCTCGCGGCCGGGGTGAACGTCAGCGAGTGGCAGACGATCGCCGAGCGCATCAAGGACCAGCTCTCCGCCGGCCGCGTGGTGCTGCGGCTGCGCCTGGAACCGACCGCGGACATGCGCGCCGTCGTCGCGGGGGAGCCGATGCCGACGGCGGACCTGCCCGCCGACGACCCGATGCTGCGCCTGCCCGGCTCGCACGTGCGGCACTTCCGCATCACCGAGGCCAACAGCGACATCGCCGCCGGACTGCTCAGCCGCGGTGCGCAGGAGGCGCTGGTGGTGCCGCTGCGCAGCGCGAACCAGCTGCTCGGCGTGGTCGAGGCGCACGACCGCCTGTCCCGGTGGCGGGGCTTCGGCAAGTACGACGTGCAGCTGCTCGGCACCATGGCCAGCCACCTGGCGACCGCGCTGGACAACCGCCGCCTGGTCGCCACCCTGCGCCACGACGCCTACCACGACCCGCTGACCGGCCTGCTCAACCGGCCCGGCTTCCGGCAGGTCGCGCGCGAGCCGCTCGCCGAGCACCCCGACTCCGCCGTGCTGCGCATCGACCTGGACGTGTTCTCCGCGGTCAGCGACGCGCTGGGCTACGCGTGGGCGGACCGGATGGTGGTCGCCGCCGGACGCCGCCTGCGCGACGCCCTCGGCCCCGACGTGCCCCTGGCCCGCCTGGAGGGCGCGTCCTTCGCCGCCCTGCTCACCGGGGTGCGCGGCCAGGACGTGCACGACGTGGCCGATCGGCTGCGCGCGCAGCTGTCCGTGCCCTACCCGGTCGACCGGCTCACGGTCGAGGCCAACGCGATGGTCGGCTACGCCTCGGCGGCCGACGACGACACCCTCGACCCCGGCGACGTGGACGGCCTGCTCCAGCGGGCCGACGTCGCCGTGCGGGCCACCCGCGGCGGCGAAGAGGTCCGCGGGTACGTGCCCAGCATGGGCCAGATCTTCCTGCGCCGGTTCCAGATGGTCACCCAGTTCCGGCAGGCCATCGAGGAGGGCCAGGTCAGCGTCCACTACCAGCCGAAGGTGTCGCTGCCGAGCAAGCAGGTCCTCGGCGTGGAGGCGCTGGTGCGCTGGCAGCACCCCGAGTTCGGCCGGCTCGACCCGGACGAGTTCGTGCCCGCGGTCGAGGCCGCCGGCCTGGTCGGCGTGCTGACCGGGTTCGTGCTGGAGCAGTCGCTGATCCGGGTGCGCAAGTGGATGGACGAGGGGCTGCGGATCTCCGTCGCGGTCAACCTGTCCGTGCGGAACCTGGCCGACGAGGACTTCCCGGCCAAGGTCGTCGAGGTGCTGCGGAAGTTCGGCGTGCCGCCCGAGCTGCTCACCTTCGAGCTGACCGAGTCCGGGGTGATGGCCGATCCGCAGAAGGCGCTGCCGATCCTGCGCGAGCTGCACGGGCTGGGCATCGTGCTGGCGGTCGACGACTTCGGCACCGGCTACTCGTCGCTGGCCTACCTGCGGCAGCTGCCGGTGGACGAGGTCAAGATCGACAAGAGCTTCGTCCTCGGCATGGGCACCGACCTCGGGGATCTGGCGGTGGTCCGGTCGATCGTCGAGCTGGGGCATTCGCTGGGGCTGGCGGTCGTCGCCGAGGGCGTCGAGGAGGACGTGGCGCGGGACCAGCTGGAGGCGATGGGCTGCGACGTCGCCCAGGGGTACCTGATCTCCCGCCCGCTGGCCGAGGACCGCCTGGAGGCCTGGTTGCAGGCCCGCACGGCCCGGTCGACGGGGCGCAAGATGGAGACGGTGCTGACGCTCCTGACGTAAAAGGGACCCCCCTGCACGGGCCCTCCGGCCGGGGATGTAATCTCTTCGAGGCTTCAACGTTCAGACGTTGGAACTCGCCCCAATAGCTCAGTCGGCAGAGCGTCTCCATGGTAAGGAGAAGGTCTACGGTTCGATTCCGTATTGGGGCTCGGTGGTCAGCAGGACGCCCTCGCTTCGGCGGGGGAGCCTGACGGCCGGTCAAGGCGGTGTAGCTCAGTCGGTAGAGCAAGCGGCTCATAATCGCTGTGTCGCCGGTTCAAGTCCGGCCACCGCTACGCGGATGGGCGAGCTATGCTCACAGACTGCGTGAGCCGAGTCCGCTTCGCCATTGCATCGGGGGTCGGACCCCCGGACCCCCGCCAGGGGGCAAGCCCCCTGGACCCCCACGTCGGGTGACCTGGCAGGTTGAGGTCGCCGGTGGGGGGTTCGTTGTGTAGAGAAAGGCTTTGCTGTGGCTGCCACCGACGTGCGACCGAAGATCACGCTGGCGTGCGAGGTCTGCAAGCACCGCAACTACATCACCAAGAAGAACCGGCGCAACGACCCGGATCGCCTGGAGATGAAGAAGTTCTGCCCGAACTGCGGTACGCACCGGGTTCACAAGGAAACCCGCTGACGCCAGCACCCAGGTTTCGACGAAGGCCGCTCCGGTCCCCCCCGGAGCGGCCTTCGTGCTTTCCGGGCCCCTCGCCAGGATCGTGATCCCGGCCACCACGTCGACCCCGACCGCGGCCCGGGCTGCCCACTCCGGGATCACGGGCCGTTCCGCGAGGTAGCCGAGCGCCGCCCCGCTGGCATGTCATCCCGGCTGGTCAACCTGCGCCTACGCCGTCCCGGACGGCGCGGTGTCGGCCGAGCCCGTCACCGGCGGACGTCACGCCGTCCGAGCTGTGCCACCCGCTCGGCGAGGCCGCCAGACAGGCTCTGTGCGCGCTCGCCCGGTAGGTAGGCTGCGCGGGTGCCTTTGGACCCCTCGTTCGTCGGGCGGACGTATCCGCCGGACTCCACGTACGAAGTCGGCCGCGAGAAGATCCGCGAGTTCGCCGCCGCGATCGGCGACGCCAACCCGCTCTACACCGACGCGGAGGCGGCCCGCGCGGCCGGCTACCCGGACGTCATCGCGCCGCCCACCTTCCTCACGGTGATCAACCTCGACGCGATCAACGCGATCGCCGAGGACCCCGAACTCGGGCTGGACTACAGCCGGATGGTGCACGGCGACCAGGCGTTCAGCTACACGCGCCCGGTGCACGCGGGCGACCGGCTCCGCATCACCACGACGGTCGAGGACATCATGGCCCGCGCCGGCAACGACTTCCTGACCGTGCGCGGCGAGGTCGTCGACGCCGACGGTCAGCTGGTGTGCACGACGCGGGCGCAGCTCGTCGTGCGGGGAGAGGGGGCCTGATGGCGTACGAGAAGGGCACCGAGCTGCCGCCGCTGCAGGTGCACGTCACACGCGACCAGCTGGTCCGGTACGCGGGCGCGTCACTGGACTTCAACCCGATCCACTGGAACGAACGGTTCGCCAAGGAGGTCGGGCTCCCGGACGTGATCGCGCACGGGATGCTGACCATGGCCCTGGGCGGCCGGCTCGTGACGGACTGGCTCGGCGACCCGGGGAAGCTGGTCGAGTACAGCGTGCGCTTCACCCGGCCGGTCGTGGTCTCGCCGGAGGGTGCGGACGTCGAGTTCACCGGCAAGGTCGCCGAGGTCCGCGAGGACGGCTCGGCGCGCGTGGACATCACGGCGAAGTTCGACGGCAAGACGGTGCTCGGGAAGGCCCAGGCCGTCGTCCACTGACGACAGGTTGCATCCCAAACTGGTACCGTAGTGGTATGACGAAGCAGATCGCCGTTCGTCTCCCGGACGACCTGGTGTCCTTCATCGACCACGTGGTGGAGGAGGGCGGCGCCGCGAGCCGCGCCGAGCTGGTGTTCCGCGCCCTGGAGCGGGAACGCCGCCGGCTGATCGCGGAACGCGACATCGCCCTGCTGACGGGCGGCGTGCCGGACGATCTCGCCGGGATCGAGGAGCACGCCGCCCCCTTGGACGACCTGGACTGATGCGCCCGATCCACACGGCCCGGCTCGACAAGGTGCGGCCGGTGCTGGTGCTGACGCGGGAGCTGATCCGCCCGCACCTGACGCGCGTCACGATCGCGCCGATCACGAGCACGATCCGCGGCCTGTCCACCGAGGTGCGGGTGGGCAGCCGCAACGGCCTGTCCCACGACAGCGTCGTGAGCTGCGACAACATCCAGACCATCCGGAAGTCCGCGCTGGGCAAGCAGATCGGCTACCTGATGCCGGACCAGGAGCACGAGCTGACGGAAGCGATCCGCCTGGCCTTCGACCTGGAGTAGCGCGCACAGCGCGGCTTTGAACCAACCCGAGCTGGGTGGTCATCCCGTCGCCTGACACGTGACGATCACTTTGAGCCAGGCCCGCAACCCAGGCCGCCAACCGCCGCCCGACAACGCAACCTTGCGGGCCTGGCTCAAAGTGATATGCACAAACCGGAAGGCGACGGGATGACCACCCAGCGACCACCTCGCCAAGGCGAGACGAGGCACCCCTTGGTCATCCCGGAGCCTGCCCGTCCGGCGAGGACATCCCTTGATCCCTGGAGCCGCACGAACCCCGGCGACGTGCCCACCGCGTCAATCCACCAGCTCCAGCACCACGTCGGCCATCCCGCGCTCCCCGACCGCGTTGGGATGCAGCTCCATCGCCGGTGAGGACGGCACCACGTCCTCGACCCACTTCACCCGCGCCTTGGCGCACATGTCCTTCCCCTTGGACGGCGTCGCCGTGTCCGCGTACCCGGCCTGGTTCGCCTTCGCCTCGGTGGCCAGCATCGTGTTCAGCCGCGCCAGCGACGTCCGCAGGTAGGCCACGTCCTCCGGCCCGATGGGCAGGAACGGCCAGCACCCGTTCCCGTCCGGCAGCGCCGTCGGGTACCCGACCACGATCACCCGCGCCCGCGGCGCCCGCTGGTGGATCTCGGTCAGCGCGGCGCGGATCTTCGGCGCCGTCGCGGAGATCCGCTCCGCCAGCTGGTCCCGTCCGCCCGCGGTCAGCCGCGGCTTGCACAGCGACACCGTCCGGTTGGTCGTCAGGCAGTCCCGCGCGAGGCTCACCAGCCCGACGTCGTTGCCGCCCATCCCGAGCGTGACCAGCGTCGTGTCGGGGGTGACCGCGTCCAGCTGCGGCGGGTTGACCCCGTCCGGCGTGGTCTGCGGCTCGGTCAGGTGCTGGGTGGTCGCCCCGCCGCAGCTCACGTCGGCGAACGACACCGCGGGCAGCTCGGCGGCGACGAGGTGCGGGTAGTTGTTGTTCGAGCGCGCGCAGCCCGGCGGCGTGCCCGCGGGCGCCCCGATGCGCGGCGCCGACGTGTAGGAGTCGCCCAGCGCGACGTACCGGCCGGTGCCCGGGCCGATCACCGAGCCCGGCGGTTTCGGCGGCTCGGCCGATTCGCCCCGGTCGCCGCGCCAGTACACGACACCGGCCGTCACCGCGCCCACGAGCGCGGCCACCACCACCCCGATCAGTACCTTCTTCCCCACCCGCTCCGGCTACCCCGAAAACGCCGAAGCGCCACTTCCGGCATGCGGAAGTGGCGCTTCGGGTAACCGGATCGGGTTACTTCGCCTCGGACAGCAGGGCGGCGATCCGCTGCACGCCCTCCACCAGATCGGACTCGGCCAGCGCGTAGGAGAACCGGAAGTAGCCCGGCGTCCCGAACGCCTCACCCGGCACCGCGGCCACGTCGGCCTCGCGCAGCATCAGGTCGGCCAGCTCCAGCGTGTCGGACGGCTTCTCGCCGCGGATCTCCTTGCCCAGGAGCTCCTTGAACGACGGGTACGCGTAGAACGCGCCCTCCGGCGTCGGGCAGGTCACGCCCGGGATCTCCGACAGCAGCGAGACGATCTTCTTCCGGCGCGCGTCGAACGCGGCGCGCATCTCGGCGACCACGTCCAGCGGCCCCGCGATGGCGGCCAGCGCGGCCCGCTGCGCGATGTTCGACACGTTGCCGCACAGGTGCGACTGGTAGCCGGTCGCGGCCTTGATCACGTCCTTGGGGCCGGCGATCCAGCCGACCCGCCAGCCGGTCATCGAGTAGGTCTTCGCGACGCCGTTGAGGATCAGCGTCTGGTCGGCCAGCTCGGGCACCACGACCGGCATCGAGTGGTTCTCGGCGCCGTCGTAGGTCAGGTGCTCGTAGATCTCGTCGGTGATCACCCAGATGCCGTGCTCGTAGGCCCACTTGCCGATGGCCTCGATCTGCTCCCGGGTGTAGACCGCGCCGGTCGGGTTGGACGGCGAGTTGAACAGCAGCACCTTCGTGCGGTCGGTGCGCGCGGCCTCCAGCTGCTCGACGGTGACCCGGTACCCGGTCGACTCGTCGGCGGTGACCTGCACCGGCACGCCGCCGGCCAGCTTGATCGACTCGGGGTAGGTGGTCCAGTACGGCGCCAGCAGCAGGACCTCGTCGCCCGGGTCGCACAGCGTGGCGAACGCGGAGTAGACGGCCTGCTTGCCGCCGTTGGTGACCAGCACCTGGCTGGGCTCGATGGTGAAGCCGGAGTCCCGCAGCGTCTTCGCCGCGATGGCCTCCTTCAGCTCGGGCAGGCCGCCGGCCGCGGTGTACCCGTGGTTGGCCCGGTCGTGGACGGCCTTCGCGGCCGCCTCGACGACGTAGTCGGGGGTGGGGAAGTCCGGCTGCCCCGCACCGAAGCCGATCACCGGGCGGCCCTGCGCCTTCAGCTCCTTCGCCTTCGCGTCGACGGCGAGGGTGGCCGACGGCGTGATGCCGGCGATGCGGGCCGAGATGCGGGAGCCAGTGGTGACGGTTGCGGGTGCGCTCATGACCCACATCGTCGCACGTCCGGTGTGTCCAGAAGCACGCGGGAGGCCCTTCGCGGCCCCTCGGTTGCGGGCCCGCGAAGGGCTTGCCGTAGACTTCCGAACTTGGAACGTCCGGCGCTTGACCCCGCAGGGCATGCGGGGAGGGTCAAGGGCGTCCAGCGAGCGGCTCGATTGCTCGAAGGGGTGTAGCTCAATTGGCAGAGCAGCGGTCTCCAAAACCGCAGGTTGCAGGTTCAAGTCCTGTCACCCCTGCGTCGATGTAGGTGCCTTAGCGGAGGAGTGGTCGTGAGCGACAACGACGCCGGCGGCAAGGGCCAGGAGCAGGAGCCCAAGCGGGCTGCCCGTCCGGTCACGGCCGCGGCGCGGCGCGAACGTCGCGCCTCCGCGCGCCCTGCCGGCAAGGCGGCCAAGGACGGCGACAAGGCCCGTCCGTCGGGCAAGGCTTCGGTCAGCCCCTCCGCCGACGGCGCGGCCAAGGCCGGTGAGGTCAGGAAGGGTCGCGCGACCCCGAAGCGGACCCGCAAGGACAAGAAGCCGTCCCTGTTCGCGAGGCTGGTGCGGTTCATCCGCGAGGTGTGGGCCGAGCTGCGCAAGGTCATCTGGCCGACGCGCAAGCAGATGGTCACCTACACCACGGTCGTGCTGGTCTTCGTGGCCTTCATGGTCGCGCTGGTCTCGTTGCTGGACTTCGCGTTCCGCAAGGGCGTGTTCTGGCTGTTCGGCTGAGCGCGTCTGCGGGGCCGGCACGGACACGACAAGCGATCAAGTGAGAGGACGGAACGTGACCTCCGAGAACGGCGTCGCAGCCGGCGACGAGTACGACGAGCCGGTCGAGGCGGCCACCGTGGCTGAGGACGAGGCCGCCCGGTCCGAGGCTGCGCAGTCCGACCAGGACGCCGACGGCGCGGTCGCCGAACTCGACGCCGAGCCCGCCGAGGACGAGCTCGTCGAGGACGAGCCGGCCGCCGAGGCCGCTCCGGCCGAGGACGACGACGAGGACCCGGTGGAGAAGCTGCGCAAGGAGCTGCGCTCGCTGCCGGGCGACTGGTACGTCGTGCACTCCTACGCGGGCTACGAGAACAAGGTCAAGAACAACCTCGAGACCCGTACCCAGACGCTGGACGTCGAGGACTACATCTTCCAGATCGAGGTGCCCACCAAGGAGGTCACCCAGATCAAGAACGGCCAGCGCAAGGTCGTTCAGGAGAAGGTGCTGCCCGGCTACATCCTGGTCCGGATGGAGCTCAACGACGCGTCCTGGAGCGCGGTGCGCAACACCCCCGGCGTCACCGGGTTCGTGGGCGCCACCTCCAAGCCGTCGCCGCTGACCGTCGACGACGTGGTGAAGTTCCTGGCCCCGCAGGTCGAGAAGGCCGCCCCGGCGAAGGCCAAGGGCGAGGCCGCGACGGCGGAGGCCGCCCTGGGCGCGCCCGCGGTCGAGGTCGACTTCGAGGTGGGCGAGTCGGTCACCGTCATGGACGGCCCGTTCGCGACGCTGCCCGCGACGATCAGCGAGGTCAACGCGGACGCGCAGAAGTTGAAGGTCCTGGTGTCGATCTTCGGCCGCGAGACGCCGGTCGAGTTGTCGTTCACCCAGGTCTCCAAGATCTGACGACCCAGTACACTGGATCGTTGGCCCTCGCGCGCAGGCAGGCGCGCGGGGTACTCGGTACTGAATAGGAACTAGGAATGCCACCCAAGAAGAAGAAGCTTGCAGCGATCATCAAGCTGCAGATTCAGGCGGGTGCCGCGAACCCGGCTCCGCCGGTCGGCCCCGCGCTGGGTCAGCACGGCGTCAACATCATGGAGTTCTGCAAGGCCTACAACGCCGCGACCGAGTCGCAGCGCGGCAACGTGGTGCCGGTCGAGATCTCCGTGTACGAAGACCGGTCGTTCGACTTCAAGCTGAAGACGCCGCCGGCCGCGAAGCTGCTGCTGAAGGCCGCGGGCATCGACAAGGGCTCGGCCGAGCCGCACAAGACCAAGGTCGCCAAGGTGACCTGGGACCAGGTGCGCGAGATCGCCGAGACCAAGAAGTCGGACCTGAACGCCAACGACGTCGAGCAGGCGGCGAAGATCATCGCCGGTACCGCCCGGTCGATGGGCATCACGGTCGAGTAATTCCCGCACCGCGAACGCCAACGACATCGAGCAGGCCGCACAGTGTCGATCAAAAGCATGATCGCCGGTACCGCTCGGTCGATGGGCATCACGGTCGAGTAAGAGCCCTCGGGCTCGTCGTGGGAGAGCCAGGCGCTGGCTCGTCACCACAACTGATCCACTTTCTAGCTAAGGACAGACATGGCAAAGCGCAGCAAGGCTTTCCGCCAGACCGCTGAGCAGGTCGACCGCACGCGGCTGTACGCGCCGCTGGAGGCCGTGAAGCTGGCGAAGGAGCTCTCCAAGTCCAAGATGGACGAGACGGTCGAGGTCGCGATGCGCCTCGGCGTCGACCCCCGCAAGGCCGACCAGATGGTCCGCGGCACCGTGAACCTGCCGCACGGTACCGGTAAGACCGTCCGCGTCATCGCGTTCGCCGTCGGCGACAAGGCCGCGCAGGCCGAGGCCGCCGGTGCGGACGCCGTCGGCAGCGACGACCTGATCGAGCGAATCCAGGGTGGCTGGCTCGACTTCGACGCCGCTGTCGCGACGCCGGACCAGATGGCGAAGGTCGGGCGCATCGCCCGCATCCTGGGCCCGCGTGGCCTGATGCCGAACCCGAAGAGCGGCACCGTGACGCCCGACGTGGCGAAGGCGGTCACCGAGATCAAGGGCGGCAAGATCGACTTCCGCGTCGACAAGCAGGCCAACCTGCACCTGGTGATCGGCAAGTCGTCGTTCGACGCCGAGAAGCTGGTGGAGAACTACGCGGCCGCCCTGGACGAGATCCTCCGGGCGAAGCCGTCCGCCGCGAAGGGCCGCTACATCAAGAAGGTGGTCGTCTCGACCACCATGGGACGCGGCATCCCGGTCGACCCGGCCCGGACGCGCAACCTCCTCGCGGAGGAAGCGACCGCCTGACGGTCAGTGACGTGAACGGGCCCCGGCGCTGCTGCGCCGGGGCCCGTTTCGCGTTATCGGCTGGTGGGAGTGGCCGCGGTGCTCGGCACCGGACAGGTCACGGGCCCCGGCTCGTGGCCGGTGATGAGCCATTGCCCCTTCTCCACGCGCTGCACGGTGAACGTCCCGAGGGCGGGCCCGCCCTGGATGGGGAACCGGCACGAGTCGATCGTCAGGGTATCGCCGGGTGGAGGCTCGGAGACCGAGCTGGGGATCGACTCGGCGTAGTTGTTGACATTGGTGACCTGGGCTTTCAGTGCGAACACCGCCTGCTGGCAGTCGGCGTACCCGAGGTCTTCCGCGAACTTCTGCTGGATCGGGATGTCGAACGAGCCGCACGCGAGATCGGGCCGGTTCTGCGCGATCTGGGCGTAGACCGTGCGGACCGCCTCGTACGGCTGGGTGGAGAAGATCTTGTTCGTGCGCCACTGCCCGCCACCGGTTTCCGAGGCCGGCTTGTCTTCGTCGTCGGTGGGGAAGAAGTGGTTGTACGCCAGCTTGCCGGCCACCAGCAGGACGATCAGGAACAGCAGGGCGGACAGCAGCTTCCCCGCCAGGCGCTTCGCCCACTTCGGCGCCCTGATCTTCGGGCCGGGCTGGGGGGCGGGCTGGAGCTGGCCGTACGGCGGAGGCGGCTGCACCGGCCGGCCGCCGGGGCCGGCCTGCGTCGGTGGGCCGTAGCCGGGCGCGCTTTGCACCGGGGCGTTCTGCGTGGGCACCAGCTGGCCGTTGCCCTGCCGCTGGGCCTCCGTGTAGCGGAGGAAGTCCTGGAACTGCTGGAACTGCTGGAACTGCCGCAGCTGCTCCGGATCCAGCCGCGGCTGCGCGGGTTCGACCGCGGAACCGTTGGGCTCCGGGTCCCGGGACGGCTCGTCGGGCTGCTGGCCTGGTCGCTGCTCCACCACGCGCCCCATGATGCCTGCCGTGTGGTGGCCGAGTCATCACGCACCGCGCAAACCGGCCCCCGCGCCGGGCACGAAAACCACCAGGTACGATGGACGACGGTTCTACCGAAGACCGCTGGTTCTTCACGCCGTCAGGCGTGAAGCGAAGTGCCCCGAGCAGAAGGGGCGGCCCGCGCAGGAAGAACGAGGCCGGTGCACCCGTGTGCGCCGATGACGCCCCGTGCTTGCTGCGCGTGGGCGTTTTCTTCTTCCCGGGACTCCTCGCACAAGGCGGTCACACCAGCCAAGAGAGGAGGCGACCCATGGCGAAGCCGGACAAGGTGGCGGCCGTCGCCGAGATCGCGGACCACTTCCGCAACAGCTCGGCCACCGTCGTCACGCAGTACAACGGCCTCTCCGTGTCCCAGCTGTCCCAGCTGCGCCGCGCTCTCGGCACCAGTGCCAAGTACCGGGTTGCGAAGAACACCCTCGTGCAGCGGGCCGCGGAAGAGGCCGGCATCGAGGGTCTCCAGGACCTCTTCGTCGGCCCGACCGCGATCGCCTTCGTGCAGGGTGAGCCGGTCGACGCCGCGAAGGCCCTGAAGAACTTCGCCAAGGACAACGCCGCCCTGGTCATCAAGGGCGGCTACATGGACGGCCGCCCGCTGTCCGTCGACGAGGTCAACCAGATCGCCGACCTCGACAGCCGCGAGGTTCTCCTCGCCAAGGCGGCAGGCGCGTTCAAGGCCAAGCTGTCCCAGGCCGCGGCACTGTTCCAGGCCCCGGCGTCCCAGGTCGCCCGCCTCGCGCAGGCCCTGGCCGACAAGCAGCAGGGCGACGAGGCACCCGCCGAGAGCTGACGTACCACCCACCCCGTACCACCCGTTAGGAAAGGAACGCCATCATGGCGAAGCTGAGCACCGACGAACTGCTCGACGCGTTCAAGGAGCTGACCCTGCTGGAGCTCTCGGACTTCGTGAAGAAGTTCGAGGAGACCTTCGACGTCACCGCCGCCGCCCCGGTCGCCGCCGCGGTGGCCGCCCCGGGTGCCGCCGCCGCGGGCGCCCCGGCCGAGGAGGAGAAGGACGAGTTCGACGTCATCCTCGAGGGTGCCGGCGACAAGAAGATCCAGGTCATCAAGGTCGTCCGCGAGGTCGTCTCCGGTCTGGGCCTGAAGGAGGCCAAGGAGCTCGTCGAGGGCGCCCCGAAGCCGCTCCTGGAGAAGGTCGACAAGGACGCCGCCAACGCGGCCAAGGAGAAGCTCGAGGCTGCCGGCGCCAAGGTCAGCGTCAAGTAGTCGCGAATTTCGCATCTCGAAAAAGGCGGGTCACCTCCACGGTGGCCCGCCTTTTTCGGATCACCTGGATTGTGGCTTGCAAAACTCATGAGTAACCTGCCCGGGACTTGACTCGTTGCACCCTGTTGACGCCGGGCAGGCGTGTGCCAGGGTGTTGATCCACGGCGTCGGAGCTGCGGGAGGTTCGATGGGTGCCGAGGTGGTCATCGAGGGTCTGACCAAGTCCTTCGGGCGGCAGAGCATTTGGCGGGACGTGACCTTGACACTGCCTCCGGGCGAGGTGTCGGTCATGCTGGGCCCGTCGGGCACCGGTAAGTCGGTGTTCCTGAAGTCCATGATCGGGCTGCTCAAGCCCGACCGGGGCAAGTGCGTCATCAACGGCGTGGACATCGTGCGGTGCAGCGAGCACAAGCTGTACGAAACGCGAAAATTGTTCGGTGTCCTGTTCCAGGACGGCGCGCTGTTCGGGTCGATGAACCTCTACGACAACGTCGCCTTCCCGCTGCGCGAGCACACCAAGAAATCCGAGACCGAGATCCGCCGGATCGTCCTGGAAAAGCTCGAGATGACCGGTCTGGCCGGTGCCGAAAAGAAGCTGCCCGGCGAGATTTCGGGCGGGATGCGCAAGCGCGCCGGCCTGGCCCGGGCGTTGGTGCTGGACCCGGAGATCATCCTGGTCGACGAGCCGGACTCCGGTCTGGACCCGGTCCGCACCACCTACATCTCGCAGCTGTTCATCGACGTGAACGCGCAGATCGACGCCACGTTCCTGATCGTCACGCACAACATCAACCTGGCCCGCACGGTGCCGGACAACCTGGGCATGCTGTTCCGCAAGGAGCTGGTCATGTTCGGCCCCCGCGAGGTGCTGCTGACCAGCGAGGAGCCGGTCGTCAAGCAGTTCCTGAACGGCCGCATGGACGGCCCGATCGGTATGTCCGAGGAGAAGGACACCGCCCAGATGGCCGCCGAGCGCGCCATGTTCGAGGCCGGCCACCACGCCGGCGGTGTCGAGGACGTCACCGGCATCCCGGCCCAGATGCAGCCGACCCCGGGCGTGCCGACCCGGCAGGGCGCGATCCGCCGCAAGGACCGGGTCATGAAGATCCTGCACACGCTCCCGCCCGCGGCGCAGGAGGGGATCATCGAGTCCCTGTCGCCGGAGGAGCAGCGCCACTACGGCGTCACGCCGCGCCGCGCGGTGCACACCGGCAGCAGGCACGCCGCCCCGACCCATCCGCTGCCGACGCAGCACCAGGGGCAGCTGCCGCAGGAGGAAATCGCCCACATGCCGCAGTCGGGCTGGTCCAGAACCGAGACCACCGACCGGCTGCGTGGCCCGGGGGCCGGTGAGGCATGAGCTCGACGGCCTCCCCGGCCAAGGTTCCCGGACTCGGAATGCTGCGTGAGACCGGGAAGTTGTTCGCCCTCGGGCTGGACATCATCCGCGGGTTCTTCCAGCGGCCGTTCCAGTTGCGGGAGTTCATCCAGCAGTCGTGGTTCATCGCGAGCGTCACGATCCTGCCCACGGCCCTCGTCGCGATCCCGTTCGGCGCGGTCATCTCGCTGCAGTTCGGGTCGCTCGCGCGTCAGCTCGGCGCGCAGTCCTACACCGGCGCCGGCAGCGTGCTCGCGACCGTGCAGCAGGCCGCCCCGCTGGTGACCGCGATGCGCGTCGCGGGCGCCGGCGGCAGCGCGATCTGCGCGGACATCGGCGCGCGCACCATCCGCGAGGAGATCGACGCGATGGAGGTGCTCGGCGTCTCCGCGGTGCAGCGGCTGATCGTGCCGCGCGTGCTGGCGATGATGCTCGTCGCGTTGCTGCTCAACGGCATGGTCAGCGTCATCGGCGTGCTCGGCGGCTACTTCTTCAACGTCGTGCTGCAGGGCGGTACGCCGGGCGCGTACCTGGCGAGCTTCTCGGCGCTGGCGCAGCTGCCCGACCTGTGGGTCGGCGAGATCAAGGCGCTCATCTTCGGCTTCATCGCGGCCGTGGTCGCCGCCTACCGCGGGCTGAACCCCGCCGGCGGCCCGAAGGGCGTGGGTGACGCGGTGAACCAGTCCGTCGTCATCACGTTCCTGTTGCTGTTCGTCGTGAACTTCGTGATCACGCTCATCTACCTGCAGATCGTCCCCGGAAAGCTGAGCTGATCATGGCGAGCATCGGTCAGACGGCGAAGCGGATCGCCACCCGTCCACTGGAGATCCTGGACAACTTCGGCGACCAGATGTCGTTCTACGCCCGTGCGCTGGCGTGGACGCCGCGTACGCTGCGCCGCTACACCAAGGAGGTCCTGCGGCTGCTGGCGGAGGTGAGCTTCGGCTCCGGTTCGCTGGCGGTCATCGGCGGCACGGTCGGCGTGATGATCGGCCTGACCCTGTTCACCGGTGTGCTGGTCGGCCTGCAGGGCTACTCGGCCCTGAACTCGATCGGCACGTCGGCGTTCACCGGGTTCCTGACGGCGTTCTTCAACACCCGCGAGATCGCGCCGCTGGTCGCCGGGCTGGCGTTGTCGGCGACCGTCGGCGCCGGGTTCACCGCTCAGCTGGGCGCGATGCGGATCTCCGAGGAGATCGACGCGCTCGAGGTGATGGGCGTGCCGAGCCTGCCGTACCTGGTGACCACCCGGATCATCGCCGGGTTCGTCGCGGTCATCCCGCTGTACGTGATCGGCCTGCTGTCGTCCTACCTGGCGTCGCGGCTGGTCGTCATCTACATCTACGGGCAGTCGGCAGGTACGTACGACCACTACTTCAACCTGTTCCTACCTCCCGAAGACGTCTTCTACTCGTTCATCAAGGTGCTGATATTCAGCGTCGTGATCATCCTGACCCACTGCTACTTCGGGTACCGCGCCTCCGGCGGCCCGGCCGGCGTGGGTGTGGCGGTGGGCCGCGCGGTGCGGCTGAGCATCGTCACGGTCGCCATCATCAACTTCTTCATCGGGTTTGCCATCTGGGGAACCTCGGTGACGGTCCGGATCGCGGGGTGAGGACACAGTGGTGACCTTGCGTCGCAGGCTGCTGGGCCTGCTCCTGATCGTGGTGCTCGCGGCGGGCGTCACGCTGTCGATCGCCATGTACAACAAGGCGTTCACGCCGACGGTCGAGGTGAAGCTGCAGGCCGGCGAGGTCGGCAACCAGCTGCTGCCGCAGTCCGACGTCAAGGTGCGCGGGCTGATCGTCGGCTCGGTGAAGTCGATCGACGCGAGCGCCGAGGGCACCACGCTGACGCTCGCGCTGGACCCGGAGTCGGCGAAGCTGATCCCGGAGAACGTCAGCGCCCGGTTCCTGCCGAAGACGCTGTTCGGCGAGCGGTACGTGTCGCTGGAGATCCCGGAGCGGCCGTCGGCGAAGACGATCGCCGCCGGTGACGTGATCCCGGAGGACCGCACGCAGGACGCCGTCCAGCTGTCGCAGGCGCTGGACAACCTGCTGCCGGTGCTGCAGGCCGTGCAGCCGGAGAAGCTGTCCACCACGCTGACCGCGATCTCGACCGCGCTGCAGGGCCGCGGCGAGACGCTCGGGCAGACCCTGTCCGAGCTGGGCACCTACTTCGGCGACCTGAACCCGCACCTGCCGCAGCTGCGGGAAAACCTGCAGGAGCTGGCGAAGTTCTCCGACAACCTGTCCGACGCGGCGCCGGATCTGGTGCAGACGCTGGACAACCTGTCGACCACGACGAAGACGGTGTTCGACGAGCAGCAGAACCTGCAGGCCCTCTACGCCAACGTGACCGCCGCTTCGCAGACCCTGGAATCGTTCGTGAGCGCGAACGCGAGCAACCTGATCAGCCTGGCCGAGAACTCGCGCCCGACGGCCGAGCTGCTGGCGAAGTACGCGCCGGAGTACCCGTGCCTGTTCGGGTCGATGGCCGAGCTGGTGCCCTTCGTGGACCAGGCGCTGGGCAAGGGCACGAACCAGCCCGGCCTGCACGCGACGATCGAGATCGTCACCACCCGCGGGCCGTACGTGGCCGGCCGCGACGAGCCGCGCTTCGAGGACAAGCGGGGCCCGCGCTGCTACAACGTCAAGGAGTTCCCGCAGCCGTTCCCGCAGTACCCGCCGGAGGGTCCGATCAAGGACGGCGCCCAGCCGACCCCGGCGTCGAAGTCGGCCAGTGACGGCCTGCAGCCCGCCAACACGATCGCCGACGCCGGCGGCTACAACGGCGGCGGTGGCGCGGCGGGCGGCAACCCGGCCAACAGCCGGGCCGAGCTCGATTTCCTGTCCCAGCTCGTCGGCCCGGTGGCCGGCCTCGACCCGGCGGCCATGCCGGGCTGGTCCGGCCTGCTCGTGGGCCCGCTCTACCGCGGTGCGGAGGTGACGGTCAAGTGAGGGGACTGGTCGCGCCGCTGATCAAGCTGACGATCTTCATCGTGATCACCGTGTTGTTCACGGCGATCCTCGGCATCAGCATCGCCAACATCAACACCCAGGACACCACCGGGTACAGCGCCCGCTTCACCGACGCGACGCTCGTGCTGCCCGGTGACGACGTCCGCATCGCGGGCGTGAAGGTCGGCCAGGTCACGAACGTCAAGATCGTGGACCGGCGCCAGGCCCAGATCGACTTCGAGGTCGACCAGGGCCGCACCCTGCCGGCCGGGGTCACGGTGCAGATCAAGTACCGCAACCTGGTCGGCCAGCGGTACCTCTCGCTCGGCCAGGGCACCGGCAAGGGCACGCTCGAGCCGGGCAGCACGATCCCGCTGGAGCGCACCACCCCGGCGCTGGACCTGGACGAGCTGTTCAACGGGTTCAAGCCGCTGTTCCGCGCGCTCAACCCGGAGGACGTCAACAAGCTGTCCTACGAGCTGATCCAGGTCCTGCAGGGCGAGGGCGGCACGATCGACAGCCTGCTCGCCCACACCGCGTCGCTGACCACCACGATCGCGCAGAAGGACCAGGTGATCGGCCAGGTGGTGACCAACCTGAACACAGTGCTGGACGCGGTCAACGCGCACACCCCGCAGCTGACCGACCTGATCGACAAGCTGCAGCGGCTGACCACCGGACTGGCGCAGGACCGCGACTCGATCGGTGACGCGATCGACGCGCTGGGCGGGCTGGCCACCACCACCGCGGGCTTCCTGGACGAGGCACGCGAACCGCTGAAGAACGACATCTCGGCGCTGGGCGGGCTCGCCCAGAACCTCAACGACAGCGAGCCGGTGGTGGAGCACTTCATCCAGTTCCTGCCGCAGAAGGTCACGACGCTCGCGCGCACGGCCGACTACGGTTCCTGGTTCAACTTCTACCTCTGCTCGGCGACCGGGAGCGTGTCCCTGCCGCCGCTGATCAACCAGGAGATCAACCTGCCGATCATGCCGCAGACCCGGGACCGGTGTGGATCATGAGGAGCTTCCAGTCCCGCAACCCGGTGCCCATCGCGGTCGTCGGCCTCGTGCTGATGCTGCTGGGCTTCGTCGCCGCGCTCAACGCCGACGACCTGCCGATCATCGGCGCCGGGACGAGCTACGAGGCGGAGTTCACCGAGGCGGCCGGCCTGAAGGCCGACGACGAGGTGCGCGTCGCCGGGGTGAAGGTCGGCAAGGTCACCGACGTGACGCTGGACGGCGCGTCGGTGAAGGTGACGTTCAAGGTCAAGGACACCTGGCTCGGCGACAAGACCGCGGCGGCGATCAAGATCAAGACGCTGCTCGGCCAGAAGTACCTGGCGCTCGACCCGGTCGGGGAGAAGGCGCTGGACCCGGGCACGCCGATCCCGAAGGAACGGACGCTGGCGCCCTACGACGTGCTGGACGCGTTCCGGGACCTGTCGACCACGGTGAACGACATCGACACGGACCAGCTGGCCCAATCCTTCGACGTGCTGTCCCAGACGCTGTCCGGCACCTCCGACAACGTGCGTGGCGCGCTCAACGGCCTGTCGCAGCTGTCCGACACGATCGCCAAGCGGGACACCGAGCTGGCGCAGCTGCTGCAGAACACCAACCAGATCTCGCAGACGCTGGCCGACCGCGACCAGCAGCTCACCCGGTTGCTGCAGGACGGCAACCTGGTGCTGCAGGAGGTCGCCGCCCGTGAGCAGGCGATCTCGACGCTGCTGACCGGCGCGCAGGAGCTGTCCCGGCAGCTGCAGGGACTGGTGAGCGACAACGACGCGCAGCTGACGCCGGTGCTGACCTCGCTGGACCAGCTCACCGCGATGCTGCAGCGCAACCAGGACAACCTGGCCCAGGGCATCGCCCGCTTCGCGCCCTACATCCGCGTGTTCACCAACACCGTCGGCAACGGGCACTGGTTCGACAACTACATCTGCGGTCTGATCCTGCCCTCGATCGGCCCCCTGAACGAAGAGGGGTGCAACCAGAAATGACGGAGACCCGCTTCGGCCGATCCCTCGCGCGTGGCATCGCGGCGGCGTGCGTGCTCGGTCTCGTCGTGGCCGGCGTGCTCTGGTGGACCCTCAAGGACGCCGACAAGAAGCACGTCACCGCCTACTTCACCAGCGCGACCGGCCTCTACGTGGGCAACAGCGTGCGCGTGCTGGGCGTCGACATGGGCAAGGTGACCTCGGTCGAGCCGATGGGCGACCGGGTCAAGGTCGTCATGGAGTACGACCGCGCGGTGCAGGTGCCCGCCGACGCGCAGGCCGCGATCGTCGCGCCGTCGCTGGTCAGCGACCGGTACGTGCAGCTCGCCCCGGCCTACACCGGCGGCCCGGTGATCAGCGAGGGCGCCACCATCCCGCTGGAGAAGACCGCGGTGCCGATCGAGGTCGACCAGCTCTACGAGAGCCTGGACAAGATCAGCCGGTCGCTCGGCCCGAACGGGGTGAACTCCAACGGCTCGCTGTCGGACCTGCTCACCACGCTGGCGCAGAACATGGACGGCAACGGCCAGGCCCTGCACGACACCATCACGAAGCTGAGCCAGGCGTCGCGGACGCTGTCGGGCAACAAGGACGACCTGTTCGGCACGGTCGCCAACCTGGCCGACTTCACCACCACCCTGGCCAACAGCGACAACCAGGTGCGGCAGTTCGAGCAGCGGCTGGCCGACGTCTCCGGCTACCTGGCGGGGGAGAAGGACAACCTCGCCGCCACGGTGCAGCAGCTGGGCACCACGCTCGCCACGGTGCAGCAGTTCATCAACAACCACTCCGACCGGCTGAAGTCCAACGTGGACAAGCTGGCCAGCGTGACCCAGGTGCTGGTGGACCAGCGCAGCGCGCTCGCCGAGATCCTCGACGTCGCGCCGGTCGGCCTGAACAACGTCATCAACGCCTACAACGGCTCGTCGGGCACGCTCGACGCGCGGGCCAACCTCAACGAGCTGACCCAGCCGCCGATCGTGATGATCTGCAACCTGCTCAAGCAGACGCCGGAGGCGCTGGACGCGATCGGCAACCTGTGCAGCTCGGTGGCGCCGCTGCTGGATGGCGCGGTGCCGCTGCCGTCGGTCGCGCAGACCGTGCACGCGCTGCAGAACGGCCAGCTGCCGCCGCTGCCGCTCCCGCTGGCGCAGACCGTCTACGGAACGGGGGCGTCGCAGTGAGGAAGCCACTCGCCCTCGCCGCCGCCGGCTTGGCGGCGGCGCTGACCCTGACCAGCTGCTCGTTCGGCGGCATCTACGACGTGCCGCTGCCCGGCGGCGCCGACCTGGGCGACCACCCGTACACGGTCAAGGTCCAGTTCGCCGACGTGCTCGACCTCGTGCCGCAGGCCGGGGTCAAGGTCAACGAGGTCCCGGTGGGCCGGGTCGAGTCGATCGGGCTGACCGAGGACGGCTGGCACGCCGAGGTGACGGTCAAGCTCAACGGCGACGTCAAGCTGCCCGCCAACGCGCTGGCCAACATCCGCCAGTCCAGCCTGCTCGGGGAGAAGTACGTCGAGCTGGCCTCGCCGGGCGAGGACCTCGCGCAGGGCACCCTCGCCGACGGCGCGGAGATCCCGCTGGCCCGCACCAACCGCAGCGTCGAGGTGGAGGAGGTGCTCGGCGCGCTGTCCATGCTGCTCAACGGCGGCGGGGTCGAGCAGCTCAACACCATCACCAAGGAGCTCAACGCCGCCACCGAGGGCCGCGAGCCGGACATCCGGCGCCTGCTGGACAACGCCAACCAGCTGGTGTCCACACTGGACGCCCAGTCCGGCGACATCACGCGGGCGCTGGACGGCCTGAACCGGCTCTCCAGCACGCTGGCCGGGCAGAAGGACCAGATCGTCAACGCGATCGACGACCTCGGCCCCGGCATCGGGATCCTGGAGCAGCAGCGCACCCAGCTGGTCACCATGCTCCAGGCGCTGCAGAACCTCTCCGGCGTCACCGTGGACACGCTGAACAAGAGCCAGGAGAACCTGGTCGCCGACCTGCGCGCGTTGCTGCCGACGCTGCAGAAGCTCGGCGAGGCCGGCGCCGACCTGCCCAAGTCACTGGAGATCCTGCTGACCTACCCGTTCACCGACGCGGCGATCGACGGCGTCAAGGGCGACTACTTCAACCTCTACGCCAAGATCGACCTGAACCTGCAGAACGTGCTGCAGAACCTCAGCCGCAGCAGGCAGAACCCGCTGGCCGGGGTGCTGCCGGACAGCCTGGCCGGCCTCACCGGCGGGGTCGAGGGCGAGCAGGCCAACCAGCCGCCGCCGCTGCCGTTGCCGCTCCAGGTCGCACCGCAGAGCACAGCGGCCACCGGCGCCACCGGGGCCACCGGGGCGCAGCCGCAACAGACCGGGGTCGCGGGCATCTTCGGCCTGCTGGCGGGAGGTGCGTGATGCTGGTCCGCAAGACGAAGATCCAACTGGTCGCGTTCCTGGTCATCTCCGTGGTGGCCGTGGTGTACGCGCTGATCCGGTTCGCCGGGCTCGGGCAGGTGTTCGGCCAGACCGGGTACACGGTCAAGCTGGAGCTGACCCAGTCCGGCGGCATCTTCACCGGGGCCGAGGTCACCTACCGCGGCTACAACATCGGCAAGGTCGGCCAGCTGCGGCTCACCGCCGAGGGCCTGGAGGCCGACCTGGAGATCGACCCGGACACCCCGCGGGTGCCGGCGAACCTGCAGGCGGTCGTCGCCAACCGGTCGGCGGTCGGGGAGCAGTTCGTCGACCTGCGGCCGGTCGCCGACGGCGGGCCGTACCTGGCGGGCGGGTCGGTCATCCCCGCCGCGAAGACGCAGGTGCCGATCGGCACCGACCAGATCATCACCGGCCTGGACAGCCTGGCCTCCTCGGTGCCGAAGGACGCGCTGCGGACCGTCGTCGACGAGTCCTACAACGCGTTCAACGGCACCGGCCCGGGCCTGCAGCAGCTGCTGGACACCGCGCGGGACTTCACCGCCACCGCGCAGCAGTACCTGCCGCAGACCGTGCAGCTGCTCGACTCCGGTGAGCGGGTGCTCCAGACGCAGAACCAGCAAGCGGGCAACCTGAAGGAGTTCAGCCGCAACCTCAACGAGCTGTCGGCGACGCTGAAGGGCTCCGACGCCGACATCCGGCGGCTGATCGAGGTCGCCCCGGGCGCGGCGCAGACGCTCAACCAGTTCGTGACCGACCTCGGGCCCGGGCTCGGCGAGCTGACCGCGAACCTGCTGACCACGTCGAACCTGCTGCTGACCCGGCAGGACGGCATCCAGCAGGTGCTGGTCAGCTACCCGGTGCTGGCGGTGGGCGCCCGCAGCGTGGCGCCCGGCGACGGCACCGCGCACCTGGGGCTGGCGCTCAACCTGTTCGACCCGCCGGTGTGCACCAAGGGCTACATGAGCCCGGAGCAGTACCGCACGGGTGCCGAGACCACGCCGCGGGAGCCGAACCTGAACTCCTACTGCGCGGAGCCCGCGGGCAGCCCGATCGGCGTGCGCGGTGCGCAGAACGCGCCGTACAACGGGGTGCCGGTGGATCCCTCGCCGCAGGAGGTCGCGCAGAATTCGAACCGCGACGAGGAGCAGCTGGCGTACATGCGGGGCACCCCCGGCGTCGTCGGCTCGCCGGGCGTCTCGATCACCAGCCTGTCCGCCCTGCTGGGACTGCCCGGCTGACGCCGCCCACACCCGACCTACCTACTCTGGAGAGCTATGAGTTCGGACGAGGCACGGACCGAGGAAGCCGGCTTCCCGGATCCGCCGGCCGAGGACCCGGCCACCGGGGACAAGCTGGGCCGGTACCTGGTGCTGGGCACGGCCGCGCTGGCCGCGGCGGCGCTGATCGTCGCCGGGATCTTCGGGGTCCAGTGGTGGGTCGCCTCCACCGACGACAACCTGGCGCTGGCCCAGGCCCGCGACGACGTGGTCAAGGCGGGCACCACGGCGGTCAAGGCGTACACGGAGCTGGACTACACCAACCCGGACGGCTACTTCGCCCAGCAGAAGGCCGTGTCGACCCAGGAGCTGGCCGACCAGATCACCGCGACCGAGCAGAACTACCGCCAGGCCATGACCGAGGCCAAGACCAAGGTGACCACCACGGTGCAGGACATCGGGGTGGAGGAGCTGGACCTGCACGGCGGGAAGGCGAGCTTCCTGGCCGCGATCAGCACGCTGGTCGCCAAGGAGGGCGCGCAGCCGGTCGCCAAGCCGCTGCGGCTGGAGGTGCAGATGACCCGGGTCGGGGACGAGTGGAAGGTGTCCGGGATCGGGTCGGTGCCGCTCGTGAGCGGGCAGTAACGGTCGCCGCAGGCGTACGAGGAGAGGACCAGTCATGCCACCGTCTCGCCGGCAGACACCGCCGGTGCGCCGCCGTCCCAAGGTCGCCGGCGCCGGGATCCGGCGTCCCTCGCCGAGGCCCCGCGACGAGGAGTACGCCGAGACCGAGGAGGTCACGGGCCGGGCCGCGGCGCCCGAACCGGAGGTCGATGACTTCGAGGTCGCCGAGCCCGAGGCCGCTGCCGAGGCCCCGGCCGAGCCGCGACGGCCCAGCCCGCGGCCCAAGGCCCGCGACGAGGGCGAGCCGAAGCCGGAGAGCTACGCCGAGGCCGAAGCAGCCACGTCGGACGAGGAGCCGACGGCTGCGGGGGAGCGGCGGAAGACGAGCCCGTACGTGCTGGCCGGCGTGCTGTTCGGTCTGGCGCTGGTGCTGGCCGGGTTAGCGGTGTGGTTCAAGATCGAGGGCAACCGGGTCGACGAGATGATGTCGAACACGGCGCTGCTGGACACCGCCCGCACGGCGGAGGTCAGCAAGGCCGCCACGGGTGCCGCCGAGTCGCTGTTCTCCTACGACTTCAACAACATCGCGAAGACCCAGGACGCGGCGAAGAACCTGCTGCTCAACGACGAGGTGAAGGCCAAGTACAACGCCATCTTCGGCGAGGTCGAGCGGCTGGCCCCGCAGCAGAAGATCGTGGTCACGGTGAAGGCGACGCGCAGCGCGGTGATCATGCTCGACGGCGACCGCGCGAAGGTGATGGTGTTCGTCGACCAGACCTCGACGCGCACGGACCAGAACCAGACGGCGAGCGGCAGCGCGCAGCTGTGGCTGAACATGCAGTACGTCGACGGCGAGTGGAAGGTCTCGGCGCTGGACACGTACACAGCCACCCAGCCGACGCCAGCGCCGTCCAGCGCGCCGCCCGCGTCCCCGGCACCGTCCCGCTGATCCATTCCGGACGCCCCCGCCGAGCCGCCGGCCGGTGGGGGCGTTCTGGTGTTCGTGCGCACCCTGCCGCGGTGGGGCGCGCTGGCTCGGATACCGCCGCGCCCCGGGCGGTGGGACTTCTGCTGTTCGTGGGAACCCTGCCGCAACAGGGCGCGCTCGACCGGACGCCGCCGCGCCCCGGTGGGGCATCTGCTGTTCCTGGGCGGCCGCGTGCTGCGGCCGCGCCTGGCTAGGCTGGCCGCCCATCATTCCGGGGCGTGCCTACCCAGCGGCCGCGCCGCGAGCACCGCCGCGCCGAGTCGTGCGCACCCTGCCGCTGCAACCCGGGCACCAGCCACCGCCGTCCCGGCCCCTCGACAGCCCCCACGGCCGTGAAGCGCGCCACTCCAAACCGCCGCGAGTGCCTCTCCGCGACGGCCGCACCGGGGCCCCGCGCCGCTTTCGCGGGGCCCCGCAACAACACCCGGGGACGATCTTGGACCGGCGTGACCCAGCCCGCAACCCCTGGTGACCGCATCCGTCCCCGGGCGCCGCCACAAACACGAATCCCCAGGTCGAGGCCGTGTACGGACCGCGATCGCGTTGCGCCAACCGGCGGGTTCGCCGCGTGGCATCTTGACTCTTCGGCGCCGGGGGTTCACGCTTATCGCCAACGGCAGCGCCCTGCGGGAGGGCCTGTCGGGAGGCGATGCCTGAGCACGTCGTGATCGAGGTGCGGGCCCCATCGAGCGGCCCCCTCGACAGAACGCGTCGTTCAGGCTAGACTGCTTCTTTGCGCTGCCCTCTTTCAGGCTGCCCGAAGACGGAAGCTAGGATAGTGGGCACACGGCACCCTTGACAGTCGCTTTAGCTGTTGCTAACGCGGCTGCGCACCGCTCATTGTCCCCGGAAGGACGCATCTTGGCAGTCTCTCCCGCGAACCAGGCCACTGCTGCGACCACCTCGGCTGTAACGGAGCCGAACCCGACGGGAATTCCCGGAGCCCCCAAGCGGGTCTCGTTCGCGAAGATTCGCGAACCCCTCCCCACCCCCAACCTGCTGGACGTGCAGATCCAGTCCTTCCAGTGGTTCACCGGTGACGAGAAGTGGTTCGAGCGCCGCGTGAACGAGGGCGAGGAGAACCCGGTCGGCGGCCTCGAAGAGGTCCTCAACGAGATCTCCCCGATCGAGGACTTCTCCGGTTCGATGTCCCTGTCCTTCTCCGACCCGCGCTTCGACGAGGTCAAGGCCTCCGTCGAGGAGTGCAAGGACAAGGACATGACGTACGCGGCCCCGCTGTTCGTGACCGCCGAGTTCGTCAACAACAACACCGGCGAGATCAAGTCCCAGACGGTCTTCATGGGCGACTTCCCCGTGATGACCGAGAAGGGCACCTTCATCATCAACGGCACCGAGCGTGTCGTGGTGTCCCAGCTGGTCCGGTCGCCCGGCGTGTACTTCGACACCAGCGTCGACAAGACCACCGACAAGGACGTCTTCAGCGTCAAGATCATCCCGAGCCGCGGCGCGTGGCTCGAGTTCGACGTGGACAAGCGCGACACCGTCGGCGTCCGCATCGACCGCAAGCGCCGCCAGCCGGTCACCGTGCTGCTGAAGGCGCTGGGCTGGACCACCGAGCAGATCCGCGAGCGGTTCCACTTCTCGGAGACCCTGCTCGCGACGCTCGAGAAGGACCACACCGCGGGCACCGACGAGGCGCTGCTCGACATCTACCGCAAGCTGCGCCCGGGCGAGCCGCCCACCAAGGAGAGCGCCCAGACGCTCCTGGAGAACCTGTTCTTCAAGGAGAAGCGCTACGACCTGGCCAAGGTCGGCCGCTACAAGCTCAACAAGAAGCTGGGCCTGAAGCTGCCGTACGAGACCGGCACCCTCACCGAAGAGGACATCGTCTCGACCATCGAGTACCTGGTCCGCCTGCACGCGGGTGAGACCAAGATGGGCGAGGGCGAGAACGAGGTCCCGGTCGAGGTCGACGACATCGACCACTTCGGCAACCGCCGCATCCGCACCGTGGGCGAGCTGATCCAGAACCAGATCCGGGTCGGCCTGTCCCGCATGGAGCGCGTCGTCCGCGAGCGGATGACCACGCAGGACGTCGAGGCGATCACGCCGCAGACCCTGATCAACATCCGCCCGGTCGTGGCGGCGATCAAGGAGTTCTTCGGCACCTCGCAGCTGTCGCAGTTCATGGACCAGAACAACCCGCTGTCGGGCCTGACCCACAAGCGCCGCCTCAACGCGCTGGGCCCCGGTGGTCTGTCCCGTGAGCGCGCCGGCATGGAGGTCCGCGACGTCCACCCGTCGCACTACGGCCGCATGTGCCCGATCGAGACGCCGGAAGGCCCGAACATCGGCCTGATCGGCTCGCTGTGCTCCTACGCGCGGGTCAACCCGTTCGGCTTCATCGAGACGCCGTACCGGAAGGTCGTCGAGGGCCGGGTCACCGACCAGGTCGACTACCTGACCGCCGACGAGGAGGACCGCTACGTCAAGGCGCAGGCCAACGCGCCGCTGACCGAGGACGGTCACTTCGCCGAGACCCAGGTGCTGGGCCGGCGCAAGGGTGGCGAGGTCGAGCTGCTCGACCCGCTGGAGATCGACTACATGGACGTGTCGCCGCGTCAGATGGTGTCGGTCGCCACCGCGATGATCCCGTTCCTCGAGCACGACGACGCCAACCGCGCGCTGATGGGCGCCAACATGCAGCGCCAGGCCGTGCCGCTGCTGCGCGCCGAGTCGCCGCTGGTCGGCACCGGCATGGAGCTGCGTGCCGCGGTCGACGCCGGTGACGTGCTCCTCGCCGAGCAGGCCGGTGTCGTCGAGGAGCTCTCGGCCGACCTCGTGACGATCATGCACGACGACGGCACCCGCAAGAGCTACGGACTGCACAAGTTCCGCCGCACCAACGCGGGCACCTGCTTCAACCACCGCCCGATCGTCTCGGAGGGCGACCGCGTCGAGGCCGGTCAGGTCATCGCCGACGGCCCGTCCACCGACCAGGGCGAGATGGCGCTCGGCAAGAACCTGCTCGTGGCGATCATGCCGTGGGAGGGTCACAACTACGAGGACGCGATCATCCTCTCCGAGCGCCTGGTGCAGGACGACGTGCTCACCTCGATCCACATCGAGGAGCACGAGATCGACGCCCGCGACACCAAGCTCGGCGCCGAGGAGATCACCCGGGACATCCCGAACGTCTCCGAGGAGGTCCTGGCCGACCTCGACGAGCGCGGCATCGTGCGCATCGGTGCCGAGGTCCGCGACGGCGACATCCTGGTCGGGAAGGTCACGCCCAAGGGCGAGACCGAGCTGACCCCGGAGGAGCGCCTGCTCCGCGCGATCTTCGGCGAGAAGGCCCGCGAGGTCCGCGACACGTCGCTGAAGGTGCCGCACGGCGAGACCGGCAAGGTCATCGGCGTCCGCGTGTTCTCCCGCGAGGAGGATGAGCGGGGCAACGCCGACGAGCTGCCCCCGGGCGTGAACGAGCTGGTCCGCGTCTACGTGGCGCAGAAGCGGAAGATCCAGCCGGGCGACAAGCTCGCCGGCCGCCACGGCAACAAGGGTGTCATCGGCAAGATCCTGCCGGTCGAGGACATGCCGTTCATGGAGGACGGCACCCCGGTCGACATCATCCTGAACACCCACGGTGTGCCGCGACGGATGAACATCGGCCAGATCCTCGAGCTGCACCTGGGCTGGCTCGCCTCGCAGGGCTGGAAGATCGAGGGCAACCCGGAGTGGGCGCAGAACCTCTCCGAGGAGCTCTACGACGTCGAGCCCGGCACGAACACCGCGACCCCGGTGTTCGACGGCGCCAAGGAGGAGGAGCTCACCGGCCTGCTCGCGTCGACCCGGCCCAACCGGGACGGCGAGCGCATGGTCAAGGAGAACGGCAAGGCGACGCTGCTCGACGGCCGGTCCGGCGAGCCGTTCCCGTACCCGGTGGCCGTCGGCTACATGTACATCCTCAAGCTGCACCACCTGGTGGACGACAAGATCCACGCCCGGTCCACCGGCCCGTACTCGATGATCACCCAGCAGCCGCTGGGTGGTAAGGCGCAGTTCGGTGGTCAGCGCTTCGGTGAGATGGAGTGCTGGGCGATGCAGGCCTACGGCGCGGCCTACACGCTGCAGGAGCTGCTGACGATCAAGTCGGACGACGTGGTCGGCCGCGTGAAGGTGTACGAGGCGATCGTCAAGGGCGAGAACATCCCCGACCCGGGCATCCCCGAGTCGTTCAAGGTTCTCCTCAAGGAGCTGCAGTCGCTGTGCCTGAACGTGGAGGTCCTCTCCAGTGACGGCGCCGCGATCGAGATGCGCGACTCCGACGACGAGGACCTGGAGCGCGCCGCCGCCAACCTCGGCATCAACCTGTCCCGCAACGAGTCGCCCTCGGTGGACGACGTCGTGCAATGACGTAGCGACCGGGAGCGGGGCCACCTCCCGCGGCCCCGCTCCCGGTAGCCGACTCCTCTAGCCGAATCAACCCCAAAGGGGATGCAACGACGTGCTGGACGTCAACTTCTTCGATGAGCTCCGGATCGGCCTGGCGACCGCCGACGACATCCGTCAGTGGTCCTTCGGCGAGGTCAAGAAGCCGGAGACCATCAACTACCGCACCCTGAAGCCGGAGAAGGACGGGCTCTTCTGCGAGAAGATCTTCGGCCCCACCCGGGACTGGGAGTGCTACTGCGGCAAGTACAAGCGGGTCCGCTTCAAGGGCATCATCTGCGAGCGCTGTGGTGTCGAGGTGACTCGCGCCAAGGTGCGCCGTGAGCGGATGGGCCACATCGAGCTGGCCGCGCCGGTCACGCACATCTGGTACTTCAAGGGTGTTCCCTCCCGCCTGGGCTACCTGCTCGACCTGGCGCCGAAGGACCTCGAGAAGATCATCTACTTCGCGGCCTACGTGATCACCGGCGTGAACACCGAGCTGCGGCACAACGACCTGCCGACGCTGGAGAACGAGATCAGCGTCGAGCGGAAGAACATCGAGGCCAAGCGCGACGCCGACATCGAGGCGCGCGCGCAGAAGCTCGAGGCCGACCTCGCCCAGCTCGAGGCCGAAGGTGCGAAGTCCGACGTGCGCCGCAAGGTCAAGGAGGGCGGCGAGCGCGAGATGAAGCAGCTCCGCGACCGGGCCCAGCGCGAGCTGGACCGGCTCGAGGAGATCTGGACCACCTTCACCAAGCTCGAGCCGCGTCAGCTGATCGCCGACGAGACCCTGTACCGCGAGCTGTACGACCGCTACGGCGAGTACTTCACCGGCGGCATGGGCGCGGAGGCCATCCAGAAGCTGGCCACCGAGTTCGACGTCAACGCCGAGGCCGAGAAGCTGCGCGACACCATCCGCAACGGCAAGGGGCAGAAGAAGCTCCGCGCGCTGAAGCGGCTCAAGGTCGTCGCGGCCTTCCAGGCCACCGGCAACGACCCGCGCGGCATGGTCCTCGACGCGGTCCCGGTGATCCCGCCGGACCTGCGCCCGATGGTGCAGCTCGACGGTGGCCGCTTCGCCACCTCGGACCTCAACGACCTGTACCGCCGGGTGATCAACCGGAACAACCGCCTCAAGCGGCTGATCGACCTCGGCGCGCCCGAGATCATCGTCAACAACGAGAAGCGGATGCTGCAGGAGGCCGTCGACGCGCTGTTCGACAACGGCCGCCGCGGCCGTCCGGTCACCGGCCCGGGCAACCGGCCGCTGAAGTCGCTGTCCGACCTGCTCAAGGGCAAGCAGGGCCGGTTCCGCCAGAACCTGCTCGGCAAGCGCGTCGACTACTCGGGCCGTTCGGTCATCATCGTCGGTCCGCAGCTGAAGCTGCACCAGTGCGGTCTGCCCAAGGACATGGCGCTGGAGCTGTTCAAGCCGTTCGTCATGAAGCGGCTGGTCGACCTGAACCACGCGCAGAACATCAAGTCCGCGAAGCGGATGGTGGAGCGGGCCCGCCCGCAGGTGTGGGACGTGCTGGAAGAGGTCATCACCGGGCACCCGGTGCTCCTCAACCGCGCGCCGACCCTGCACCGGCTGGGCATCCAGGCCTTCGAGCCGCAGCTGGTCGAGGGCAAGGCCATCCAGCTGCACCCGCTGGTCTGCGAGGCGTTCAACGCGGACTTCGACGGTGACCAGATGGCGGTGCACCTGCCGCTGTCGGCCGAGGCGCAGGCCGAGGCCCGGATCCTGATGCTGTCGGCGAACAACATCCTCTCGCCGGCGTCGGGCCGCCCGCTGGCCATGCCGCGTCTGGACATGGTCACCGGTCTGTTCCACCTGACCCGCCTCGACGAGAACGCGGTCGGCGCCGGCCAGGCGTTCAGCTCCCCGGCCGAGGCCATCATGGCCTTCGACCGCAAGACGCTGGGCCTGCACGCGCCGATCAAGATCCGGATCAAGGACCGTCAGCCGAACCGGACCCAGGTCGCCGAGCTCACCGAGAAGGGCTGGGAGCCCGGTCAGCCGTGGCTGGCCGAGACCACCCTGGGCCGGGTGCTGTTCAACGACCTGCTGCCGGCGGACTACCCGTACATCAACGAGCCGCTGCCGAAGAAGCGCCAGGCGGCGATCGTGAACGACCTCGCCGAGCGCTACTCGATGACGCAGGTCGCGCAGGTCCTGGACCGGCTCAAGGACGCCGGCTTCTACTGGGCCACCCGCTCGGGTGTCACGGTGTCGATGTTCGACGTCATCGTGCCGCCGGAGAAGAAGGAGATCCTCGACCGGTACGAGGCCAAGGCCGCGCAGGTGGAGAAGCGGTACCAGCGTGGTCAGCTCTCGCACGCCGAGCGCAACAACGAGCTCGTCAAGGTGTGGACCCAGGCCACCGACGAGGTCGCGGAGATCATGGAGGACGCCTTCCCCGAGGACAACCCGATCTCGATGATCGTGAAGTCCGGGGCGGCGGGCAACATGACCCAGGTCCGGTCGCTGGCCGGTATGCGTGGTCTGGTGTCGAACCCGAAGGGTGAGTACATCCCGCGCCCGATCAAGTCGAACTTCCGCGAGGGCCTGTCGGTGGCGGAGTACTTCATCGCCACCCACGGTGCGCGGAAGGGTCTGGCCGACACCGCGCTGCGGACCGCCGACTCGGGTTACCTGACCCGTCGTCTGGTGGACGTGTCGCAGGACGTCATCGTCCGGGAGACCGACTGCGGTACCACCCGCGGCGTGACCCGGCCGATCGGCGAGAAGCAGCCGGACGGCACCGTGCTGCGCGGCGCGCACGTGGAGACCAGCGTGTACGCCCGGACGCTCGCCCAGGACGTCACCGACGACCAGGGCAACGTCGTGCTCAACGCCGGCGACGACCTGTCCGACCCGGCGATGGACAAGCTGATCGCCTTCGGTGTCACCAAGGTCAAGGTCCGCTCGGTGCTGACCTGCGAGTCGGCCGTCGGTGTCTGTGCCATGTGCTACGGCCGCTCGATGGCGACCGGCAAGCTCGTCGACGTGGGTGAGGCCGTCGGTATCGTCGCCGCCCAGTCGATCGGTGAGCCGGGTACCCAGCTGACGATGCGTACCTTCCACCAGGGTGGTGTCGCCGGTGACGACATCACCACGGGTCTGCCCCGTGTCACCGAGCTGTTCGAGGCCCGGGTGCCGAAGGGCAAGGCGCCGATCGCCGACGTCGATGGCCGCGTGCGCATCGAGGAGAGCGAGCGGTTCTGGAAGATCACGCTCATCCCGGACGACGGTGGCGAGGAGATCGTCTTCGACAAGCTGTCGAAGCGTCAGCGCCTGGCCAACACGCCGAACGGGCCGCTGCAGGACGGCGACCACGTGCACGTCGGCCAGCTGCTGCTCGAGGGCACGCCGGACCCGCACGAGGTGCTGCGTGTCATGGGCCCGCGCGAGGCGCAGATGCACCTCGTGGAAGAGGTCCAGAAGGTGTACCGGGCCCAGGGTGTGTCGATCCACGACAAGCACATCGAGGTCATCGTCCGGCAGATGCTGCGCCGGGTGACGATCATCGACTCCGGTTCGACGGACTTCCTGCCGGGCGAGCTGCCCGAGCGGACCAAGTTCGAGAGCACGAACCGGTCGGTCGTGGCCGAGGGCGGCGAGCCGGCCTCGGGCCGCCCGGTGCTGATGGGTATCACGAAGGCCTCGCTGACCACGGACTCGTGGCTGTCGGCGGCGTCGTTCCAGGAGACCACGCGTGTCCTGACCGACGCGGCGATCAACGGCCGCAGCGACAAGCTCGTGGGCCTCAAGGAGAACGTGATCATCGGTAAGCTGATCCCGGCGGGCACGGGCATCAACCGGTACCGCAACATCCAGGTGCAGCCGACGGAGGAGGCCCGGGTGGCGGCGTACGCCATCCCGTCCTACGACGACGGCTACTACACCCCGGACGTGTTCGGCACCGGCACCGGCGCCGCGGTTCCGCTGGACGACTACGACTTCGGTCGCGACTTCCGCTGATCGGTAGTTGTGTGAAGCCCCCGGCTCCGGTTTCGGAGCCGGGGGCTTCGTCGTGTCCGGGCAGGGGCGCGGAGGTAGCGTGAGGCCCGAGTTCACACGAGCGACACGAGGAGGGCGTTGTGAACGCAGAGCAGGCCCCGGAGGAGGCGCCGTCGAGGGGACGGCACGCCGCGCCCGAGGGCGCACCCACCCACCCGGCGATCGACCTGTCGAGGGACCCCAACCCGGGCAGGCCGGACCACGCGAAGCCCGACGAGGACGAGTAGCCGTCCCGACGTGGAACGGGGCCCCAGGCGCGCGCCTGGGGCCCCGTTTCGTGGG
The DNA here is from genome assembly GCF_003385175.1 of Amycolatopsis ruanii. Taxonomy (NCBI): domain Bacteria; kingdom Bacillati; phylum Actinomycetota; class Actinomycetes; order Pseudonocardiales; family Pseudonocardiaceae; genus Amycolatopsis; species Amycolatopsis ruanii. The sequence continues at coordinate 43,758 of NZ_PQHY01000014.1, read as the reverse complement.
GGTCAGAAGTCGAGCTTGCCGCTGATCTCGGCGTCGGACATGCCGGTGTCGCCGTGGTCCTCGGCCTGCCCGGCCTTCTCGGTGAAATCGTCGAACGTCTGCTGGGCCTTGTCGATCGTGCCGGGGACGTCCGGGATCTTGCGCTCGCTGCCCGGCACCTCCTCGCTGCCGGGGCGTTCCTGCATCGAGATGACCTGGTCCTTCACGGCCTCGCCGGCGAACTCCTTGAGCTTCCCGCCGGCCTGCTCGCCGATCGTGTCGCTGATCGCCCCGCGCAGGTCCCGCGTCAGGTTGGGTGTCTCGCCGTTCTCGATCGCGTCCCTGCCTGCCTGCTTGGCCCGGTCGAGGATGCCGTCCGCGGCCTCCTTGCCGAGGTTCTCCTTCAGCACGCCATCGGTGAGCTGCTGCGCGACCTTGTCGGTGACCTTCTCCGGGCTGAGGCTGTCCCCGGCATTGCCGACGGCGTCCGCGAGCTTCTTGAACCCCGGGATCTTCTCCAGGAACGCCTTGATCTTGTCGATCAGGCTCTTGATCTTGTCGATGACGGTGGTCAGCTTCTGCATCCAGCGGCTGACCTTGGACGTCTCGGTCGCGGCCCGGACCCCGGTGGCGGCCGCCGCCGCGGCCTCCGAGCCGCCCAGCGTGACCACCGTGGCGGCGAGCGCGGCCAGCCAGGTGACGATCAGCCACTCGACGAAGTCGCTGATGATGCTCAGCACGAGGTCCTTCGCGATGCTCATCACCGCGGAGCTGACCGCGAGCAGCGTCGCCAGCTCGGTCGTCGCGCCGGCGGTGCCGGAGAGCCCGTCGCGGAACTCGCTGAGCCGCTTCGCCGCGGCTTCGGCGCCGTCGCCCTGCCAGTTGGCGAGCCCGCTCGCCAGGAGTTCCTCGGTCTCCTGCTTCAGCGCCTCGATCTGCTCCCCGAGCTGGTTGAACGCCTTCGCGCCGTCCTCCAGGGCGTCCGGGTCGCCGGTGACGAGTTCGAGCGCGTCCTCCAGCGGTTTGATCCAGCTGACCAGGAAACCGACCCCGTTCGAGATCAGCCAGCCGAGCGGGTCCGACACGATGTCGCCGATGGTGCTCGCGGCTTCGTTGACGAACGAGCTGGCCGTCGAGAAGGCCTCCGTGCCGTCCGCGACGAGGGCTTCGAGGTCACCCTTCGCCAGGTCCTCGCCGAGCTGGAAGCCCGCGTCGAGGGTGTCATCGGCGCCGGAGTAGAGCTTGACCGGAGCGGTGTCGTCGAGCTTCTCCTGGACCTCCTCGGCGTCGTAGCCCGAGCCGAAGTTCTCGGCCAGCGCCTCCGCATCCGTGGGCACGTCAGATCGCCTCCGTTCCCGCGTCGGTCTCGTCGAGCAGCTCGGCGACGTCGCCGAACGCGCGGACCACCTCGTCGTCCATCGAGCTGTACGCGTCGGCGGCGCTGGTCAGCTTCACGCCGATCGACTGGTAGCCCGCGGACATCTCGTTCAGGTGGTCCTTCAGCTTGCCGAGCATTTCGCGGTACACCGGGAACGCGGTGCCGGCTCCGAGCAGTCCCCACGAGACCACGGGCACGTCCGCCTCGTAGGTCGCCTGCTGCAGCTCCGAGACCTTCCCCGTCAGGTCGCTCGCCCGCGCCGCGGTGGTGCGCAGGGCTTCGACGTCGACCTGGAACCCGCCGGCCATCAGGCGTTCCCGAACGGGTCGATGTAGTCGTCGTCGGCCGGTTCGCGCCGGGGCGGCGGAGCGGGACGAGCCGGGCGTTCCGCCGGCCGCTCCTCGAGGAAGTCCTCCTCGGCGAAGGCCGCGCCCTGGTCGATCGGCCGCGGCGCGGCGGCCGGCCGTTCGTCGGCCAGCTTCGCCTTGAGGTCCGCCACGCTCATGCCGAACGCCTCGGCCTGGGTCTCCAGCACCGACTCCAGCACGTTGCTCTGCTCGCCGAGGGCGTCCTGGACGATCGCGGCCTGCTGCCGCGCCGCCGCGGCGACCGCCTCGCGGATCGTGCTGGTGATCGTCGAGGACAGCTGGATCGCGCTTCCCCCGAGCGCGTCCTCGCTGACCCGGACCGACTGCACCCCGCCACCGGGCCCCGCCACGACCGTCACGGTCCGGTCGGGGGAGGAGACGGTGACCGACAGCTCACCAATCTGTTCCTTCATCCGGGTGAGCGCGGCCATCCGCTGCTCCCCGTTCCGCTTGTGCTGCTCGACCTGGTCCAGCTTCTGCTGCAGCTGCTCGACCAGATCGCCATGGCCGCCGTACGCCATGCGGTCCCTCCCCGTGGTGAATTACGCACCTTCGGTATCGGATCATGCACCACACGTGTGTGCCGCGGGCACGCTTCCGGGCAACTCACCGATTCGATTGATCACTTTTCGCCACGCGGGAATTCCGCCGCCATTTCCGGCGTTGAAACTCACGCCGAAGATGCCCGCCGACCTGCTCGAACGCGTCGGCCGACGGGGTCCCGGGAGTTGGCCGAACGCCTCCTGCGCGGCCGTCTTTCCGCTAGACTCGCCACACCACCTTCTCGCCGGAGCCGGGGTGTGAGCCCGTTAGGGACCCCCGATGCCACCGCCTGCCGCAAGGGCGGGTATCTTTGACGACTGTGCCCGGCATGCGTCGGGCCGCTCTGCGTGCTTTTCGGCCAAGCGGGGATGCTCCGGCATCGTGGCGACGGCCGCGGCGAAGCGGAGCTCCACGGAAATCCGAGGGAACGTTAGCGGTCGACAGACCCAGACGCGGGCCGACACGCCCGACCTCGGGGGCCGGGGAGACCAAGACGGAACAAGCAAGACGCGACAGAAGGCTGGTCCATTGCCCACGATCCAGCAGCTGGTCCGCAAGGGCCGCCAGGACAAGGCTGCCAAGCAGAAGACCGCGGCCCTCAAGGGGAGTCCGCAGCGGCGTGGCGTGTGCACTCGCGTGTACACCACGACGCCCAAGAAGCCGAACTCGGCGCTGCGCAAGGTCGCGCGTGTCAAGCTGACCAGCGGCATCGAGGTCACCGCCTACATCCCGGGCGAGGGCCACAACCTGCAGGAGCACTCGATGGTGCTCGTGCGCGGTGGTCGTGTGAAGGACCTGCCCGGCGTTCGCTACAAGATCATCCGCGGTTCGCTCGACACCCAGGGTGTGAAGAACCGCAAGCAGGCGCGCAGCCGGTACGGCGCGAAGAAGGAGAAGAGCTAATGCCCCGCAAGGGTCCGGCCCCGAAGCGGCCGCTGATCTCCGACCCGGTTTACGGCTCCCCGCTGGTCACCCAGCTGATCAACAAGGTGCTGACCGACGGCAAGCGCTCGCTGGCCGAGCGCATCGTCTACGGCGCCCTGGAAGGTGCCCGGGAGAAGACCGGCACGGATCCCGTCGTCACGCTCAAGCGTGCGCTGGACAACGTGAAGCCGAGCATCGAGGTGAAGAGCCGCCGGGTCGGTGGTGCCACCTACCAGGTGCCGATCGAGGTCAAGCCGGGCCGCTCGACGACCCTTGCGCTGCGGTGGATCGTCAGCTTCTCCCGCGCCCGCCGCGAGAAGACCATGATCGAGCGTCTGCAGAACGAGCTGCTCGATGCGAGCAACGGCCTCGGGGCCAGCGTGAAGCGCCGCGAGGACACCCACAAGATGGCCGAGTCCAACAAGGCGTTCGCCCACTACCGGTGGTGAACGTAGCCCGGCTGCCGAGACAAGCCAGGCCGGGCCCCACGCTTCGAGACAGGGGAACAGTGCAGTGGCACGCGACGTGCTGACCGACCTGAACAAGGTCCGCAACATCGGCATCATGGCTCACATCGACGCCGGTAAGACCACCACCACCGAGCGGATCCTGTTCTACACCGGGATCAACTACAAGATCGGCGAGGTGCACGACGGCGCCGCGACGATGGACTGGATGGAGGAGGAGCAGAAGCGGGGTATCACCATCACCTCGGCTGCCACCACCACCTTCTGGGCCGACCACCAGATCAACATCATCGACACCCCCGGCCACGTCGACTTCACCGTCGAGGTGGAGCGTTCGCTGCGGGTGCTCGACGGTGCCGTTGCCGTGTTCGACGGCAAGGAGGGTGTCGAGCCCCAGTCCGAGCAGGTCTGGCGCCAGGCCGACAAGTACGAGGTCCCGCGCATCTGCTTCGTCAACAAGATGGACAAGCTGGGCGCGGACTTCTACTTCACCGTGCGCACCATCGAGGAGCGCCTCGGCGCGCGCCCGCTGGTCATCCAGCTGCCGATCGGTGCCGAGAGCGACTTCCAGGGCGTCATCGACCTGGTCCGCATGAAGGCGCTGACCTGGCGGGGCGAGGTCAAGAAGGGCGAGGACTACGAGGTCGAGGACATCCCGGCCGACCTCGCCGACAAGGCCGCCGAGTACCGCGACAAGCTGATCGAGGCCGTCGCGGAGACCGACGACGCCCTGATGGAGAAGTACTTCGGCGGCGAGGAGCTGTCCGAGGCCGACATCAAGGCCGGCATCCGCAAGCTGACGGTCGCCCGCGAGGCGTACCCGGTGCTGTGCGGCTCCGCGTTCAAGAACAAGGGCGTGCAGCCCATGCTCGACGCGGTGATCGACTACCTGCCGTCGCCGCTGGACGTCCCCGCCGTCGAGGGCACCCTCACCGACGGTGAGACGGCGGCGTCCCGGAAGCCGTCGGTTGACGAGCCGTTCGCGGCACTGGCGTTCAAGATCGCCGCGCACCCGTTCTTCGGCAAGCTGACCTACGTCCGGGTGTACTCGGGCAAGGTCGCCGCCGGCGCCCAGGTCATCAACTCGACCAAGGAGCGCAAGGAGCGCATCGGGAAGCTCTTCCAGATGCACTCCAACAAGGAGAACCCGGTCGACGAGGCCCAGGCCGGCCACATCTACGCGGTCATCGGCCTGAAGGACACCACGACCGGTGACACCCTGTGCGACCCGCAGAACCCGATCGTTCTGGAGTCGATGACCTTCCCCGAGCCGGTCATCAAGGTGGCCATCGAGCCCAAGACGAAGGCCGACCAGGAGAAGCTGTCGACCGCGATCCAGAAGCTGGCCGAGGAGGACCCCACCTTCCAGGTCCAGCTGGACGAGGAGACCGGTCAGACGATCATCGCGGGCATGGGCGAGCTGCACCTCGAGGTGCTGGTCAACCGCATGAAGTCCGACTACAAGGTCGAGGCGAACATCGGTAAGCCGCAGGTCGCCTACCGCGAGACGATCCGCCGCACGGTCGAGAAGTACGAGTACACGCACAAGAAGCAGACCGGTGGTTCCGGCCAGTTCGCGCGCGTGATCATCAAGCTGGAGCCGCTGTCCACCGGTGACGGCGCCCTCTACGAGTTCGACAACAAGGTCACCGGTGGCCGCGTGCCGCGCGAGTACATCCCGTCGGTGGACGCCGGTGCCCAGGACGCCATGCAGTACGGTGTCCTCGCCGGTTACCCGCTGGTCGGGCTGAAGGTGACCCTGTTGGACGGCGCTTACCACGAGGTCGACTCGTCGGAAATGGCCTTCAAGATCGCCGGTTCGATGGCGCTCAAGGAGGCCGCGCGCCAGGCCAGCCCGGTTCTGCTGGAGCCGGTCATGGCCGTCGAGGTGACCACCCCCGAGGACTACATGGGTGACGTCATCGGCGACCTCAACTCTCGCCGTGGTCAGATCCAGGCCATGGACGAGCGGGCAGGCACCCGAGTCGTGAAGGCACTGGTTCCGCTGTCCGAGATGTTCGGGTACGTCGGCGACCTGCGGTCTCGTACCCAGGGTCGGGCGAACTACTCGATGACGTTCGACTCCTACGCCGAGGTTCCCTCGAACGTCGCGAAGGAGATCATCGCGAAGGCGACGGGGGAGTAAACCCCTCAGCACCCAACGCGGGCGCGCACAGGGGCCTCCCCTAGGGTCCGCACAACCGACCAGATCGATCGCCGTTCGGCTGCCACGCCGGCGGTGAAGCAAAGCAAGAGTCCAGGAGGACATTCCAGTGGCGAAGGCGAAGTTCGAGCGGAGCAAGCCGCACGTCAACATCGGGACCATCGGTCACGTCGACCACGGCAAGACCACGCTGACCGCGGCGATCACCAAGGTTCTGCACGACAAGTACCCGGAGCTCAACGAGTCCCGGGCGTTCGACCAGATCGACAACGCGCCGGAAGAGAAGCAGCGCGGTATCACGATCAACATCTCGCACGTCGAGTACCAGACCGAGAAGCGTCACTACGCCCACGTGGACGCCCCCGGTCACGCGGACTACATCAAGAACATGATCACCGGTGCCGCCCAGATGGACGGCGCGATCCTGGTGGTCGCCGCGACCGACGGCCCGATGCCGCAGACGCGTGAGCACGTGCTGCTCGCCCGCCAGGTCGGTGTGCCCTACATCGTCGTGGCGCTGAACAAGGCCGACATGGTCGACGACGAGGAGATCCTCGAGCTCGTCGAGCTGGAGGTCCGCGAGCTGCTGTCCTCGCAGGAGTTCCCCGGCGACGACGCCCCCGTGGTCAAGGTCTCCGGCCTCAAGGCCCTCGAGGGTGACCCGAAGTGGTCGGAGTCGGTCCTGGAGCTCATGCAGGCCGTCGACGACAACGTGCCGGACCCGGTGCGTGACCTCGACAAGCCGTTCCTGATGCCGATCGAGGACGTCTTCACCATCACCGGCCGCGGCACCGTCGTGACCGGTCGCGTGGAGCGCGGCCAGATCAACGTCAACGAAGAGGTCGAGATCGTGGGTATCCGCGAGAAGTCGACCAAGACCACCGTCACCGGTGTCGAGATGTTCCGCAAGCTGCTCGACTCGGGCCAGGCCGGTGACAACGTCGGTCTGCTGCTGCGTGGTATCAAGCGCGAGGACGTCGAGCGTGGCCAGGTCGTCGTGAAGCCCGGCACCACGACTCCGCACACGGAGTTCGAGGGCTCGGTCTACATCCTGTCCAAGGACGAGGGTGGCCGTCACACGCCGTTCTTCAACAACTACCGCCCGCAGTTCTACTTCCGTACGACCGACGTGACCGGCGTCGTGACCCTCCCCGAGGGCACCGAGATGGTCATGCCGGGTGACAACACCGAGATCAAGGTGCAGCTCATCCAGCCGGTCGCCATGGACGAGGGTCTGCGGTTCGCCATCCGCGAGGGTGGCCGGACCGTCGGCGCGGGCCAGGTCACCAAGATCATCAAGTGATTCCATCCGGCCCCGGAGTGCCTATAGCACCCCGGGGCCGGGTTGTGGAACCACGTGTGCGACACTAGTTGAGTTGCTCGTTGCGGGGCGGCCGATATCTGTTCAGAAATCGGCCGCCCCGGCACGAGTGGCCTTGGTCCGTGGGTATCCCAGGGGGAGACCGCGGGCGCGACAGATGGCCGGCACGGCCGTCTCGCGGTGAAGACCAACCGGCACGACGACGATCCTCTTGCGGGATCAGTCTGCGCAGCGGGCGCGACACGCCCGACCGCGTGGATCGGACGCGAGGGCGTTGACGTGCGGAAACCGGCGCGAAAGTGCCGGTAGAGATAGCGGCACAAGACGAAGGAACGAGCTGCGACCATGGCGGGACAGAAGATCCGCATCAGGCTCAAGGCCTACGACCACGAGGCGATCGATGCCAGCGCGCGCAAGATCGTCGAGACGGTGACGCGCACCGGCGCCTCGGTCGTCGGACCTGTGCCGCTGCCCACCGAGAAGAACGTTTACTGCGTCATCCGCTCGCCGCACAAGTACAAGGACTCGCGCGAGCACTTCGAGATGCGCACGCACAAGCGGCTGATCGACATCCTCGACCCGACGCCGAAGACGGTCGACGCGCTCATGCGCATCGACCTCCCGGCGAGCGTCGACGTCAACATCCAGTAAGCGTTGGGCGAGCGGCGGAGATAAGAGACTCATGTCTGACAGGCAAGTAAAGGGCATCCTGGGCACCAAGCTCGGCATGACCCAGGTCTTCGGCGAGGACAACCGGATCGTTCCGGTGACCGTCGTGCAGGCCGGGCCGAACGTGGTGACCCAGATCCGTACCCAGGACAACGACGGCTACCAGGCCGTGCAGCTGGCCTTCGGCGCCGTGGACCCGCGCAAGGTCAACAAGCCGGTGACCGGCCACTTCCAGAAGGCCGGCGTGACGCCGCGGCGGTACCTCGCCGAGCTGCGCACGACCGACGCCGAGACCTACGAGGTCGGCCAGGAGATCACCGCCGAGGTGTTCCCCGCGGGCTCCCGCGTCGACGTCACGGGCACCAGCAAGGGCAAGGGCTACGCCGGTGTCATGAAGCGCCACGGCTTCAAGGGCCAGGGCGCCAGCCACGGTAACCAGGCCAAGCACCGCGCCCCGGGCTCGATCGGTGGCTGCGCCACCCCGGGCCGCGTGTTCAAGGGCCTGCGGATGGCCGGCCGCATGGGTGGCGTCCGGGTCACGACCCAGGGCCTGACCGTCCACGACGTGCGCGCCGAAGAGGGCCTGCTGCTGATCAAGGGCGCCGTCCCCGGCCCCAAGGGCAGCCTCGTCTTCGTCAAGACCGCCGCGAAGGGTGGTGCGACCGAATGACCAGCGTCGAGCTGAAGACCCCGGCCGGCAGCGCCGAGGGCACCGTCGAGCTCCCCGCCGAGATCTTCGACGTGCAGGCCAACGTGCCGCTGATGCACCAGGTCGTGGTGGCCCAGCAGGCCGCCGCGCGCCAGGGCACGCACGACACGAAGACCCGCGGCGAGGTCTCCGGTGGCGGCAAGAAGCCGTACCGCCAGAAGGGCACCGGCCGCGCCCGCCAGGGTTCGACCCGCGCCCCGCAGTTCGCCGGCGGTGGCACCGTCCACGGCCCCACGCCGCGCGACTACAGCCAGCGCACCCCGAAGAAGATGAAGGCCGCCGCCCTGCGCGGTGCCCTCTCCGACCGGGCGCGCGCCGGCCAGGTGCACGTCATCACCGAGCTGGTGTCGGGCGAGAAGCCCAACACCAAGGAGGCGAAGAAGGCCCTCGCCGCCGTGACCCAGGCCAAGCGCCTGCTGGTCGTGCTGCACCGCGAGGACGAGCAGGGCTGGCTGTCCGCCCGCAACCTGCCGAACGTGCACCTGATCAACCCGGACCAGCTCAACACCTACGACGTGCTGGTCAACGACGACGTGGTGTTCACCAAGGCCGCGTACGACGCCTTCATCGCCGGTCCCGTCAAGGGCAAGGCGGCCAAGGCTTCCGCGCGGGCCAGCGAGGTTGAAGGGAGTGAAGCGCAGTGAGCAGCGTTGCCATCCCGGACCCTCGTGACATCGTGCTCGCGCCGGTGATCTCCGAGAAGTCCTACGGGCTCCTCGAGGACCACAAGTACACGTTCGAGGTCCGGCCGGACGCCAACAAGACGCAGATCAAGATCGCCGTCGAGCAGATCTTCGGCGTCAAGGTGGTCAGCGTGAACACGCTGAACCGGCAGGGCAAGCGCAAGCGGACCCGCTACGGCTTCGGTAAGCGCAAGAACGTCAAGCGCGCCGTCGTGACGCTGTCCGCCGAGAGCAAGCCGATCGAGATCTTCGGCGGACCCGCCGCGTAAGGGACGGAAGCTGTCATGGGTATTCGTAAGTACAAGCCGACGACTCCGGGCCGCCGTGGCTCGAGCGTGTCGGACTTCGCCGAGATCACCCGGTCGGAGCCGGAGAAGTCGCTGCTGCGCCCGCTGAGCAAGTCGGGCGGCCGCAACTCCTCGGGCAAGATCACCACCCGGCACAAGGGTGGCGGCCACAAGCGGGCCTACCGGGTCATCGACTTCCGGCGCAACGACAAGGACGGCATCCCGGCCAAGGTCGCGCACATCGAGTACGACCCCAACCGGTCCGCCCGCATCGCGCTGCTGCACTACGCCGACGGCGAGAAGCGCTACATCATCGCGCCGGACAAGCTCAAGCAGGGTGACACCGTCGAGGCCGGCCCGCGGGCCGACATCAAGCCGGGCAACAACTTGCCGCTGCGCAACATCCCGGTCGGCACCGTGGTGCACGCGATCGAGCTCCGCCCCGGTGGCGGCGCGAAGATCGCCCGCTCGGCCGGCGCCCGCGTGCAGCTGGTCGCCAAGGACGGCCCGTACGCCCAGCTGCGGATGCCCTCGGGCGAAATCCGCAACGTGGACGTGCGCAACCGCGCCACCGTCGGCGAGGTCGGCAACTCCGAGCACCAGAACATCAACTGGGGCAAGGCGGGCCGCAACCGCTGGCGCGGCAAGCGCCCGACCGTCCGTGGTGTCGTCATGAACCCGGTCGACCACCCGCACGGTGGTGGTGAGGGCAAGACCTCGGGTGGCCGCCACCCGGTCAACCCGAACGGCAAGCCGGAGGGCCGCACCCGCCGCCGCAAGCCGTCCGACGCACTGATCGTCCGCCGCCGGCGTACCGGCAAGAAGCGCTGAGCAGGGAGGTAAGACAACATGCCGCGCAGCCTGAAGAAGGGCCCGTTCGTGGACGACCACCTGCTCAAGAAGGTGGACGCGCTCAACGAGTCGGGCAAGAAGACCGTGATCAAGACCTGGTCCCGCCGGTCCACGATCATCCCGGACATGCTGGGCCACACCATCGCGGTGCACGACGGCCGCAAGCACGTGCCGGTGTTCGTCAGCGAGGCCATGGTCGGCCACAAGCTTGGCGAGTTCGCTCCGACGCGGACCTTCAAGGGTCACGTCAAGGATGACCGGAAGTCGCGCCGCCGCTGAGCGGGCACACGAGAGTTAGGGAAAGCAAGCGATGACAGCCCCAGAAACCGCTCCGGCCCAGGTGGCCGTGGCGCGGGCTCGCTTCGTCCGGGACTCGCCGACGAAGGTGCGCCGGGTGATCGAGCTGATCAAGGGTCTTAGCGCCGCCGAAGCCCTCGCCGTGCTCCGGTTCTCGCCGTACGCGGCGAGCCAGCCGGTGGCGAAGGTGCTCGCGAGCGCCGTGGCCAACGCCGAGAACAACCTCAACCTGGACCCGGACACGCTGTTCGTGAAGAACGCGTACGCCGACGAGGGGCCGACCCTCAAGCGCATCCAGCCGCGTGCCCAGGGCCGTGCGTACCGGATCCGGAAGCGGACCAGCCACATCACGGTCGAGGTGGAGTCGCGTCCGGAAGCGAAGAAGAGCGGTAAGAAGAAGGCAGGTGGCCGCTAGTGGGCCAGAAGATCAACCCGCACGGCTTCCGGCTGGGAATCACCACCGACTGGAAGTCGCGCTGGTACGCCGACAAGCAGTACGCGGAGTACGTGGCGGAGGACGTCAAGATCCGCAAGCTGCTCTCCACCGGCATGGAGCGCGCCGGCATCTCCAAGGTCGAGATCGAGCGCACCCGTGACCGCGTTCGGGTGGACATCCACACCGCGCGTCCGGGCATCGTGATCGGCCGCCGCGGCGCGGAGGCCGACCGGATCCGCGGCTCGCTGGAGAAGCTGACCGGCAAGCAGGTCCAGCTGAACATCCTCGAGGTCAAGAACCCCGAGGCGGACGCGCAGCTGGTCGCCCAGAGCGTCGCCGAGCAGCTGTCCAACCGCGTGGCGTTCCGCCGCGCGATGCGCAAGGCGATCCAGACGACCATGCGCTCGTCGCAGGTCAAGGGCATCCGCGTGCAGTGCAGCGGCCGTCTCGGCGGTGCCGAGATGTCGCGGTCGGAGCACTACCGCGACGGCCGGGTCCCGCTGCACACGCTGCGCGCGGACATCGACTACGGCTTCTTCGAGGCCCGCACCACCTTCGGCCGCATCGGCGTGAAGGTGTGGATCTACAAGGGCGACCTGGTCGGCGGCCTGAAGGCCAAGGCCGAGCGGGACGCCGCGGCCGCCAACGAGCGTCCGCGCCGGGAGCGTCCGTCGCGCCCGCGCCGGTCTGGCGCGCAGGGCACGACGCCGACCTCGACCGAAGCCGGCCGCGCCGCTGCCGCCGCGAAGGCCGACACGGATGTCGCGACCAGCGAGGCGCCCGCGCAGGGCTCGCCGGACGCGGCCGAGAAGACGGAGGGCTGAGGCGTGCTCGTCCCACGCAAGGTCAAGCACCGCAAGCAGCACTCGCCGAAGCGTTCCGGTGCCGCCAAGGGCGGTACGAAGGTCACCTTCGGTGAGTACGGCATCCAGGCGCTTGAGCACCACTACGTGACCAACCGGCAGATCGAGTCCGCTCGTATCGCCATCACCCGGCACATCAAGCGTGGCGGCAAGGTCTGGATCAACATCTTCCCGGACCGCCCGCTCACCAAGAAGCCGGCCGAAACCCGCATGGGTTCCGGTAAGGGTTCGCCCGAGTGGTGGGTCGCGAACGTCAAGCCGGGCCGCGTCATGTTCGAGCTGAGCTTCCCGAACGAGGCCCAGGCTCGTGAGGCGCTGCGCCGCGCGATCCACAAGCTGCCCATGAAGTGCCGCATCGTGACCCGTGAAGGTGGTGAGTTCTGATGGCGCAGGCAGGTGTCGCCGCCGCAGAGCTGCGTGAGCTCACCAACGAGGAGCTCGTGCTGCGCCTGAAGGAGGCCAAGGAGGAGCTGTTCAACCTCCGCTTCCAGATGGCCACCGGGCAGCTGGACAACAACCGCCGCCTCCGCACCGTCCGTGCCGACATCGCTCGGATCTACACGGTCATGCGGGAGCGCGAGCTCGGTCTGTCCGTTTCCCCCGACGCCGAGAATGAAGAAGGTGCTGCCTGATGAGTGAGCAGACCCCAGAGCTCGCCGCGCAGCCGGTCCAGAGTGCCGAAAGCGGTCGCAACTACCGGAAGGTCCGCGAGGGCTACGTCGTCTCGGACAAGATGGACAAGACGATCGTGGTCGAGCTCGAGGACCGCAAGAAGCACCGCCGCTACGGCAAGGTTCTCCGCTCCACCAGCAAGGTGAAGGCGCACGACGAGGAGAACACCGCCGGCATCGGTGACCGCGTGATCCTCATGGAGACCCGCCCGACCTCGGCCACCAAGCGGTGGCGGCTCGTGCGGATCGTGGAGAAGGCCAAGTAATCGGAGGCCCACTCGGGCCTCCTCCGTTCCGCCAGGCTCACCGCCGCGTGAGAACCGGCGCGACATACAGGAGTTGACGTGATCCAGCAGGAGTCGCGGCTGCGAGTCGCCGACAACACGGGTGCCAAGGAGATCCTCTGCATCCGCGTGCTCGGTGGCTCGGGACGGCGCTACGCGGGTATCGGCGACATCATCGTCGCCACCGTCAAGGACGCCATCCCGGCTGCCGGGGTGAAGAAGGGTGACGTGGTCAAGGCCGTCGTCGTCCGCACGACGAAGGAGCGGCGTCGCCCGGACGGCTCCTACATCAAGTTCGACGAGAACGCCGCCGTGCTCATCAAGAACGACAACGAGCCGCGCGGCACCCGCATCTTCGGCCCGGTCGGCCGTGAGCTGCGTGACCGCAAGTTCATGAAGATCATCTCGCTGGCGCCGGAGGTGCTCTGATGAAGGTGAAGAAGGGCGACACGGTCGTCGTCATCGCCGGCAAGGACAAGGGCGCCAAGGGCAAGGTCATCAAGGCCTACCCGGAGCGCCAGCGGGTGCTGGTCGAGGGCGTGAACCGGATCAAGAAGCACACCCGGATCTCGCAGACCCAGCGCGGCGCGCAGTCCGGCGGCATCGTGACCCAGGAGGCCCCGATCCACGTGTCGAACGTGATGGTCGTGGACTCCGACGGCAAGCCGACCCGCGTGGGCTACCGCATCGGCGAGGACGGCAAGAAGGTTCGCATCTCGCGCCGGACCGGTAAGGACATCTGATGACGACCGCAGAGAAGATCGTGCCGCGGTTGAAGACGCGGTACCGCGAAGAGATCAAGGGCGAGCTCCGCAGCGAGTTCGGCTACGAGAACGTCCACCAGATCCCGGGCGTGGTCAAGGTCGTCGTCAACATGGGTGTCGGCGACGCCGCGCGGGACAGCAAGCTGATCGACGGTGCGATCCGCGACCTCGCGGCCATCACCGGTCAGAAGCCCGAGGTGCGCCGGGCGCGCAAGTCCATCGCGCAGTTCAAGCTGCGCGAGGGCCAGCCGATCGGTGCGCGCGTGACCCTGCGCGGCGACCGCATGTGGGAGTTCCTGGACCGGCTGCTGACGATCGCGCTGCCGCGTATCCGTGACTTCCGCGGGCTGTCGGCCAAGCAGTTCGACGGCAACGGCAACTACACCTTCGGTCTCAACGAGCAGTCGATGTTCCACGAGATCGACCCCGACTCCATCGACCGCCCACGCGGCATGGACGTCACCGTTGTCACCACCGCTACCACCGACGACGAGGGCCGCGCGCTGCTCCGCAAGCTCGGCTTCCCGTTCAAGGAGAACTGATGGCCAAGAAGGCTCTGATCGCCAAGGCGGCCCGCAAGCCGAAGTTCAAGGTGCGTGCCTACACGCGCTGCAACAAGTGCGGCCGGCCCCACTCGGTGTTCCGCAAGTTCGGACTGTGCCGGGTTTGCCTGCGCGAGATGGCGCACGCGGGCGAACTCCCCGGTGTGTCCAAGTCCAGCTGGTAGGAACGACAGAAGCTCCCACTTCGCCACAGGCCCTCTGAGCAGGGGGAACCAGGCGAGAAAGGTTGAAGGTCACCATGACGATGACCGACCCCATCGCAGACTTCCTGACACGTCTGCGCAACGCCAACTCGGCGTATCACGACGAGGTCGTGGTGCCGCACTCGAAGCTCAAGGCGAACATCGCCGAGATCCTGAAGCGCGAGGGTTACATCTCGGGCTACCGGGACGAGCCGGGTGAGAAGCACAAGAACCTCATCGTGGAACTGAAGTACGGCCGCAACCGCGAGCGCAGCATCGCCGGTCTGCGCCGCGTGTCCAAGCCGGGTCTGCGGGTGTACGCCAAGTCGACCGAGCTGCCGAGCGTGCTGGGCGGGCTGGGCATCGCGATCATCTCGACGTCGGGCGGCCTTCAGACCGACCGGCAGGCCAAGCGCAACGGTGTGGGCGGGGAAGTCCTCGCCTACGTCTGGTAACGGAAGGGAGAGCAGGCATGTCGCGCATCGGTAAGCAGCCGATCACCGTCCCTTCCGGGGTCGAGGTGACCATCGACGGCCAGAACATCTCGGTGAAGGGTCCCAAGGGCACCCTTTCCCACACTGTCGCCGAGCCGATCACGGTCGAGCGCGGTGAGGACGGTGCGCTGCTGGTCAAGCGCCCGGACGACGAGCGGGAGAGCCGTGCCCTGCACGGTCTGACCCGCACGCTGGTCAACAACCTGGTCGTGGGTGTGACCGAGGGTTACGAGAAGAAGCTCGAGATCCACGGTGTCGGTTACCGCGTCCAGGCCAAGGGCAGCAACCTCGAATTCGCCCTCGGCTACAGCCACCCCGTGCTGATCGAGGCGCCGGAAGGCATCACCTTCAAGGTCGAGACCCCGACCCGGTTCTCCGTGTCCGGCATCGACAAGCAGAAGGTCGGCCAGATCGCCGCGGTGATCCGCCGGCTCCGCCGTCCGGACCCGTACAAGGGCAAGGGGCTGCGCTACGAGGGTGAGCGCATCCGTCGCAAGGTCGGAAAGACGGGTAAGTGATCATGAGCGAAACGGCAACGAAGAAGCGGAAGCCGGTCGGCAAGGACATCTCGACCCGGCGCCGCGTCGCGAAGGCGCGCCGTCACTTCCGGCTTCGCAAGAAGGTCGGCGGGACCGCTCAGCGGCCCCGGCTGGTCATCCACCGGTCCTCGCGGCACATCACGGTCCAGGTGATCGACGACGTGGCCGGGCACACCCTGGCGTCGGCGTCGAGCCTCGAGGCCGACGTGCGTGCGCTCGAGGGCGACAAGAAGGCCAAGGCCGCCAAGGTCGGCGAGCTCGTGGCCGCCCGCGCCAAGGGTGCGGGCATCTCCAGCGTCGTGTTCGACCGCGGTGGCAACCGCTACCACGGCCGCATCGCCGCGCTGGCCGACGCCGCTCGCGAGGCGGGGTTGGAGTTCTGAGAACCATGCACATGCTCGCGAATGGAAGGAAAGCCTGATGCCGGGACGTACACGGCAGGGCGGTGGACAGGGCGGTCCGGGCGGCAACGACCGCGACCGTCGTGACCGCCGCGACCGCCGCGACGGTGGCCGTGGCGGGGCCGGCCAGGAGAAGACCCCGCACCTCGAGCGCGTCGTCGCGATCAACCGCGTCGCCAAGGTCGTGAAGGGTGGTCGTCGCTTCAGCTTCACCGCCCTGGTGGTCGTCGGTGACGGCGACGGTCAGGTCGGCGTCGGCTACGGCAAGGCCAAGGAAGTTCCCGCGGCCATCGCCAAGGGCGTCGAGGAAGCGAAGAAGAACTTCTTCCGCGTGCCCCGGATCGCCGGCACCATCCCGCACCCGATCCAGGGTGAGGAGGCCGCCGGTGTGGTCCTGCTCCGTCCGGCCAGCGCCGGTACCGGTGTCATCGCCGGTGGCCCGGTGCGTGCGGTGCTGGAGTGCGCGGGCGTGCACGACGTGCTGTCGAAGTCGCTGGGCTCCGACAACGCGATCAACATCGTGCACGCGACCGTGGCGGCCCTGAAGGGTCTCCAGCGTCCGGAGGAGGTGGCGGCCCGTCGCGGTCTGCCGCTCGAGGACGTCGCCCCGGCCCGGATGCTGCGTCAGCGCGCGGGACAGGGGGTCTGACATGGCTCAGCTCAAGGTGACCCAGGTCCGGAGCAAGATCGGCACCAAGCAGAACCACCGGGACACGCTGCGGACCCTCGGGCTGCGCAAGATCCGGCAGTCCGTGGTGCGCGAGGACACTCCGGAGGTCCGCGGTCTGATCCACACCGTCCGCCACCTCGTGACTGTTGAGGAGGTCAAGGCATGACGGCCATCAAGATCCACCACCTGCGCCCGGCCCCGGGCGCCAAGCGCGAGAAGATCCGCGTCGGTCGTGGTGAGGGTTCGAAGGGCAAGACCGCCGGTCGCGGTACGAAGGGCACCAAGGCCCGGAAGAACGTGCCCGCCGGGTTCGAGGGTGGGCAGATGCCCATCCACATGCGGCTGCCGAAGCTGCGTGGGTTCAAGAACCGCTTCCGCACCGAGTACCAGCCGGTGAACGTCGGCGACATCGCCCGGGTCTTCCCGGACGGTGGCGACGTCACCAAGGAGCAGCTGGTGGAGCGCGGTCTGGTTCGCAAGAACCAGCTCGTCAAGGTCCTCGGCAACGGCGACCTGAACGGCGTGAAGCTGAACGTCACCGCCGACAAGTTCTCCTCGTCCGCGAAGGAGAAGCTCGAGGCGGCGGGCGGCTCGGCCACCGAGCTCTGACGCTTTGACGCGGGACGGCCCGCCGGTCTTCGAACCGGCGGGCCGTTCCTTTTTCCGGCCCTGGGTGCCACGATCGGGTGATGTCGTTTCCCGGGGTTCCGCCGGGCCGTCGTCCCGGCTGGCACGGCGGTCGGATCGTGGGCGCCGTGCTGGCGCTGCTGGCCGCCGCGGCCGCCGTGACGGGCTCGTTCCTGGCGCTGTTCCTGGGCGAGCTGCTCTTCCAGGGCGAGGCGCAGCTGAAGCTGACGGTGACCGGTTGGGACCTGTCGGCGGAGGCGGTCGAGCCCGGGATCCCGACGAACACCTTCGGCAGCCCGGTCCGCAACGGCTACCTGCTGGCGGCCGCCGGGTTGCTGCTGCTCGTCGCGGCCGTGCTGGGCCTCGCCGCGGCCCGCCGGACCGCGTCGCCGGGCCGCAAGCTCGCCGCGGCACTGGCGACGGCGATCGGAGCGGCCTTCCTGCTGGCGACGACCGCGGGGATAGTGCTGCAGGGAGTCAGCCTGCACGAGAGTTTCCGCCCAACAGGCGCCGCCGAGGGCGACGGCGATTTCACGACGGGGGACAGCTTCGGGCTCGGCTTCTGGCTGGTGGCCGGGGCGACCCTGGCGGCGATCGTGGCCGCGGTACTGGCCACGACCCGCGGCCGGCGCGCCCCGGACCCGACCACGCCGCGCTACGGGGTCCCCGCGCCGCCCGGCTACCAGCCCGGACCCCAGTTCCCGGCGCCGACAAGACACTGGCCCAAGGGCGAGCCCTACCCGGGCGGCCACGGCATGCCGCCACACGCCGGCTTCGCCCCCGGACCCCCGCAGGCTCCACAGCCGCCGGGTCAGCCGGACCTGGGCCGCCCGCCCGGAGGGCAGGCAGCTACGGGGCAGCCGGACCAGGGCTGGTCGCCCACGGCGCAGCCGGGCCCCGGCGCGGACACTTCGCCGGAGGAGTCACCACGGCCCGAGCAGCGACCCGGGGCCGACCGGCCGCAGCTGTAGCCCGCACCGGAGCGGCCAGGTAACCACGGCCGCCACCGCGATGGCGGTGCCCACATGGCCGGCCAGCGGACCGCCGCCAGTCGAGGGCCGGGCGGTCCCGCAGCGGATCGCGGGCGTCTCGCCGGGAGAGCCGCCGCGTGCGGCAGGTCGCCAGGGGAGCCGCCGGGAGGCGGCTCGGGTGAGGCGCTTCGCAGCGGGAGGCGGCGCGGGCGCGGCACTTCCCCGGCCTGCCGCCGTGGTCCGAGCAGCCGCCCCGGGGCCCCGCCGGGACAGCCGGACCGCGGCTGGGCACTGCCTCACCAGCCGCCGCGCTCCGAACAGCCGCTCAGCGCGCACCGCCCAGCGCGACCGGTCGCCCACCGCGCACCAGTCGCCCACGCGGACTGGGCGCCCGGCGCGGACCGGCCGGTCATCGCGCACCGGCCACCCACCGCGCACCGCCCACCCAGCGCGCACCGGCCACCCAGGGCACCGGTCGCCCACCACGCACCGGCCACCCAGCGCGCACCGGCCGCCCACCGCCCCACCGACCGCGCAGCGCGCAACAGCCGCCCAGCCCACAACCACTCCCGAACCAGCCGCCCCACCTACCGTCACCCCATGACCTGGTTGCTCGTCTTCCTCGGTGCCGCCATGCTCATCGCCCTCACGCCGGGGGCCAACAACCTTCTCGGGCTGCACCACGGGATTCAGCACGGCCTTCCGCGGGCGCTCGCGGGGCTGCTCGGGCGCCTGGCCGCCTTCACCCTCATGATCGGCGCCGTCGCGGGTGGGCTGGGGCAGCTGCTCGCCGCCTCCGAGCCGGCGCTCACCGTCATCAAGTGGGCCGGCGTGGCCTACCTCGTCTGGCTCGCGGTCCGCCTCCTGCGCGCCAAACCCCAGCCCGCGCAGACCCCGCCGCCGGGACCTGTGCTGCGCAAGGAGTTCCTCGTCGCCATCACCAACCCCAAGGCGATCCTCATCTTCACCGCCTTCGTGCCGCAGTTCGTCGACCCCGCGCACGGCTCGCCCACCGCCCAGATCGCCGTCCTCGGCGCCGTCTACCTGCTCGCCGAGTTCCTCGCCGGCACCGCCTACGCCGCGGTCGGCGCCGCGCTCAAGGCTGTCCGCCTGAGCGCCCGCGCCCGCCGCAACATGGACCGCGGCACCGGAGTCGTCCTGCTCGGCATGGCCGGCACGCTGGCCGCCTCCGGCTCATAACACGGCCTACCTCACAGCCCTCCAACCCCCGGCTGTTAGAGTCGGGCGACGCGCTTCGGGGACCCATCTGCCCCGGAGCGCTGCTGGCTTGCCAGCGACATGGTGTTCCTGCCGGCCAGCGTGCCGGCCAAGCCGATCGCCGGTGACACCCACCGGCGACGCCGAGGAGGTCCCCCGCGTGCTCAGCGCCTTTCGCTCGGCTCTCGCCACGCCGGACCTGCGCAAGAAGATCCTGTTCACGCTGTTGATCGTGGCCGTGTACCGGATCGGTGCGGTCACTCCGGCGCCCGGGATCTCCTATCCCAATGTGCAGGCATGCCAGGCAGGTGCCGACCAGTCCGGCATCTACTCCCTGCTGAACCTGTTCAGCGGCGGGGCGCTCCTGCAGTTGTCGATCTTCTCGACCGGCATCATGCCGTACATCACGGCCAGCATCATCGTCCAGCTGCTCACCGTCGTCATCCCGCGGTTCGAGGAGCTGAAGAAGGAAGGCCAGGCCGGCCAGAGCAAGCTGACGCAGTACACCCGGTACCTGACGATCGCGCTGGCGATCCTGCAGGCGACCGGTGTGGTGGCGCTGGCCGACCGCGGCCAGCTGTTCCCGGACTGCGCGCAGTCGATCATCCCGGACAACAGCATCTTCTCGCTGGCGCTGATCGTCATCACGATGACGGCGGGCACCGCGGTCATGATGTGGCTGGGCGAGCTCATCACCGAGCGCGGCGTCGGCAACGGCATGTCCGTCCTGATCTTCCTGAACATCGCGGCCCGCATCCCGGCCGAGGGCATGAACATCCTGAACAACCAGGGCGGTCTCGTCTTCGCGCTGGTGTGCCTCTTCGGCCTGGTGATCATCGCCAGCGTCATCTTCGTCGAGCAGGGCCAGCGCCGGATCCCGGTGCAGTACGCCAAGCGGATGATCGGCCGCCGGATGTACGGCGGCACGTCGACCTACCTGCCGATCAAGGTGAACCAGGCCGGTGTCATCCCGGTCATCTTCGCTTCGTCGCTGCTCTACCTGCCGGACCTGATCAGCCGTCTGTTCGGTGACCCGACCAGCGGCTCGGGCTGGCAGGCGTTCCTGCAGACCTACGTGGTCAACCAGTCCAGCTGGGTGCACATCCTGCTGTACTTCGCGCTGATCATCTTCTTCACGTACTTCTACATCACCATCACCTTCAACGTGGATGAGCGCGCGGAGGAGATGAAGAAGTTCGGCGGCTTCATCCCGGGCATCCGCCCGGGCCGGCCGACCGCCGAGTACCTGAGCTTCGTGCTGGGCCGGATCACCTTCCCCGGCTCGCTCTACCTCGGCATCATCGCGATCCTCCCGAACTTCTTCCTGTCCATCACGCAGGAGGGCAACAACCAGAACTTCCCGTTCGGCGGCACCGCTGTGCTGATCATGGTCGGCGTCGGCCTCGACACGGTGAAGCAGATCGAAAGCCAGCTGATGCAGCGGAATTACGAAGGGTTCTTGCGATGACGCGCCTGGTTCTTGTCGGCCCGCCCGGAGCAGGAAAGGGAACTCAGGCGGTAGCGCTGTCGCAGCGGCTCTCCATCCCGCACATCTCCACCGGTGACCTCTTCCGCGCTCACGTGGCGGAGCAGACGCCGCTGGGCGAGGAGGCGAAGCGTTACCTCGACTCGGGCGAGCTGGTCCCGGACAGCGTCACCAACGAGATGGTCCGCGAGCGCCTGGCCGAGTCCGACACCAAGGCCGGCTTCCTGCTGGACGGGTTCCCGCGCAACACCAAGCAGGCCGAGGTCCTCGGCGAGATGCTGGCCGAGTCGGACAGCGCCCTCGACGCCGTCATCCAGCTCGACGTGCCGGAGGACGTCCTGGTCGCGCGTCTGCTGGGCCGCGGCCGCACGGACGACACCGAAGAGGTCATCCGCCGCAGGCAGCAGGTCTACCAGTCGGAGACCGCGCCGCTGCTGGACTACTACCGCGACATCCTGGTGAAGGTGGACGGCGTCGGCGAGGTCGACGAGGTGTCCTCGCGGATCGTGAACGCACTCGACGACCGCGCGTGAACCTGGTGCCTTCCGTGCTCCGCCGCCACCGCGGCATCGAGATCAAGACGCCCGGCGAGCTGGACGCGATGCGGGCAGCCGGCATCGTGGTGGCCCGCACCCTCGCGGCGGTAGCCGAGGCCGCCCGGCCCGGCGTCAGCACCGGTGACCTCGACGAGATCGCCGAGCAGACGATCCGGGCCGCCGGTGCGGTGCCCTCGTTCAAGGGCTACCACGGCTTCCCGGCCTCGATCTGCGCGTCGGTGAACGAGCAGGTCGTCCACGGCATCCCGGCGAAGACGACCGTGCTGGCCGAGGGCGACCTGCTGTCCGTGGACTGCGGCGCGATCCTCGACGGCTGGCACGGCGACTCCGCCGTCACCCTGGCCATCGGCACGGTCTCGGCCGCCGACCAGGCGCTGTCGGCCGCCACCCGCGCCGCGATGCTCGCCGGCATCGAGGCCGCGGTGCCCGGCGCCCGGCTCACCGACATCTCGCACGCCGTGCAGTCCTCGGCCGAGACCTCCGCGGCGGCCGACGGCATCGACTACGGCCAGATCGTCGAGTACGGCGGGCATGGCATCGGCACCGAGATGCACATGGAGCCGTTCCTGCCCAACGTCGGCAAGCCCGGCAAGGGGCCGAAGCTCAAGCCCGGTATGGCGCTGGCCATCGAGCCGATGCTGACCGGCGGCAGCGCCGAGACCGTCGAGCTGGAGGACGGCTGGACCGTGGTGACCGCGGACGGCTCGCGCGCCGCCCACTGGGAGCACACGGTCGCCGTCACGGAGGACGGTCCGCGCGTCCTGACCCTCCCCGAAGGCTCCTGACCTGCGGTTTCGCCCCTTCGGGGGCGATCAGGGGTATCGTCGGAGTGACGTTGCCTACCACACATCACCCCGCCTCGCGAGGTGCGACACAGGCTGCGTACACTATCTAGTCGGCGTACCCATCACGCCGGTTCCAACGTGCTCGTCAATGCTCGGGTCCTTGGGGTCGGTGCGGCGTGTCCGCCGAACGCAAGAGTTGCCCATTTCGGTGCTCTACCCAGTCACGAAACGCGGAGGACATGGCTAAGAAAGACGGGGCCATCGAGGTCGAAGGTCGGGTCATCGAGCCACTCCCCAACGCGATGTTCCGAGTCGAGTTGGAGAACGGTCACAAGGTCCTGGCACACATCAGCGGCAAGATGCGGCAGCACTACATCCGCATCCTCCCGGAGGACCGGGTTGTCGTGGAGCTGTCGCCGTACGACCTGTCTCGCGGGCGGATCGTCTACCGCTACAAGTGACACGGTGAGCAACGCATAAGGAAGCAGGAGACGTGAAGGTCCAGCCGAGCGTCAAGAAGATCTGCGACAAGTGCAAGGTGATCCGCCGCCACGGCCGGATCATGGTGATCTGCGAGAACCTGCGGCACAAGCAGCGGCAGGGCTGATCACCGCTCGCACCACGCAGAGCGGACGGACAGCTGAATACCCTCCCCGCACCTGCCGGGTCGCGCGAGCGGCCCAGCCGACCCCCGGACTCCAGGCCGGGGCCGGGACACCGGACACGCAAGTGCTCCGGACGACATGCGAGTCGGTCCCGGAACCGGGCGGGGAGCACACCTGGAGCGATGAACACTAGAAGGAGCATCAAGCGCCATGGCACGACTCGCCGGCGTAGACCTCCCCCGCGAGAAGCGGTTGGAGATCGCGCTGACCTACATCTACGGCATCGGTCGTACCCGCTCGAAGGAGCTCATCGCCGCGACGTCGCTGAACCCGGACACCCGGGTGCGCGACCTGTCCGACGACGACCTCGTCAAGCTGCGGGACTACATCGAAGAGAACTTCAAGGTCGAGGGTGACCTCCGCCGCGAGGTGCAGGCCGACATCCGTCGCAAGATCGAGATCGGCTGCTACGAGGGCCTGCGGTGGCGCCGCGGTCTGCCCGTCCGCGGTCAGCGGACCAAGACCAACGCCCGCACCCGCAAGGGTCCGAAGAAGACGGTCGCCGGCAAGAAGAAGGCTGGCAAGAAGTGAGCGTCCAGGGCAAGAAGGTCGTGCGGATCGGCGCCGGGCAGATGCGTCGCCGCAACAATTCGTGCGTCTCGCCGAAGGCCCTGTACGCCCGCCCGATGGCGCTTCGCCAGCTCTACACCGACGCCGGCTCGCTGATCCGGCGTGGCCAGCAGGAGGCCCGCGAGGCCGCCGCTGCCGCCGCTCAGACCGAAAACTCGCGCTAGGCAGGAGAAACCACCCAACATGCCACCCAAGGCTCGCGCCGGGGCCAAGAAGGTCCGGCGGAAGGAAAAGAAGAACGTGGCCCACGGCCACGCCCACATCAAGAGCACGTTCAACAACACCATCGTGTCGATCACCGACCCGAACGGTGCCGTGATCTCGTGGGCCTCGTCCGGCCACGTCGGCTTCAAGGGCTCCCGCAAGTCCACCCCGTTCGCCGCGCAGATGGCGGCCGAGAACGCGGCCCGCAAGGCCGCCGAGCACGGGATGAAGAAGGTCGACGTGTTCGTCAAGGGCCCGGGTTCCGGCCGGGAGACGGCGATCCGTTCGCTGCAGGCCGCCGGTCTCGAGGTCGGCACCATCCAGGACGTGACCCCGCAGCCTCACAACGGCTGCCGCCCGCCCAAGCGGCGCCGGGTCTGAGGAACGGGGAGGAGTAACAACACATGGCTCGCTACACCGGCCCCGCGACTCGCATCTCGCGGCGCCTCAAGGTTGACCTCGTCGGCGGCGACCAGGCTTTCGAGCGCCGCCCGTACCCGCCCGGCCAGCACGGCCGCGGCCGCATCAAGGAGAGCGAGTACCTGCTTCAGCTCCAGGAGAAGCAGAAGGCTCGCTACACCTACGGTGTCCTGGAGCGGCAGTTCAGCCGCTACTACAAGGAGGCCGCGCGGCGCCCCGGCAAGACCGGTGAGAACCTGCTGCAGATCCTCGAGTCGCGCCTGGACAACGTCGTGTACCGCGCCGGCCTGGCCCGGACCCGCCGCCAGGCGCGTCAGCTGGTCGCGCACGGTCACTTCACCGTCAACGGCGTGAAGGTGACGATCCCCAGCTACCAGGTCGAGAAGTTCGACATCATCGACGTGCGGCCGAAGTCGCTCCAGATGCTGCCCTTCGTGGCCGCCAAGGAGTCCTTCGGCGACCGGCCGATCCCCGGCTGGCTGCAGGTCGTGCAGTCCAACCTGCGCATCCTGGTGCACCAGCTCCCCGAGCGGGCGCAGATCGACGTTCCCGTCCAGGAACAGCTGATCGTCGAGTACTACTCGAAGTGATCGGCAGCGGCGGCGCGCACCCGCGCGCCGCCGCTTCGCCATCCCTTTCGGCGTCATATGGCGGGCGCCGGCAGGAAAGGAAGAGAAGAAAGTGCTGATTTCCCAGCGACCGGCCCTCGGCGAGGAGCCGATCAACGAGACCCGGTCCCGGTTCACCATCGAGCCGCTGGAGCCCGGCTTCGGGTACACCCTCGGCAACTCGCTGCGGCGCACGCTGCTGTCGTCCATCCCGGGCGCGGCGGTCACCAGCATCCGCATCGACGGGGTGCTGCACGAGTTCACCACGGTCCCCGGGGTGAAGGAAGACGTCACCGACATCATCCTGAACCTCAAGGAACTGGTCGTGTCCTCCGAGGAGGACGAGCCCGTCACCATGTACCTGCGCAAGCAGGGCCCGGGTGAGGTCACCGCGGCCGACATCGTGCCGCCGGCCGGCGTCACCGTGCACAACCAGGATCTGCACATCGCCTCGCTGAACGGCAAGGGCAAGCTGGAGATCGAACTGGTCGTCGAGCGCGGTCGTGGTTACGTGCCTGCCCAGCAGAACAAGCAGGCGGGTGCCGAGATCGGCCGGATCCCGGTCGACTCGATCTACTCGCCGGTGCTGAAGGTCACCTACAAGGTCGAGGCGACCCGTGTCGAGCAGCGCACCGACTTCGACAAGCTGATCCTGGACGTCGAGACCAAGCCGTCGATCACCCCGCGGGACGCCGTCGCTTCCGCCGGCAAGACGCTGGTCGAGCTGTTCGGCCTGGCCCGGGAGCTCAACGTCGACGCCGAGGGCATCGAGATCGGCCCGTCGCCGCAGGAGGCGGACACCATCGCCGCCTACGCGATGCCGATCGAGGACCTGGACCTGACGGTCCGGTCGTACAACTGCCTCAAGCGCGAGGGCATCCACACGGTCGGCGAACTGGTCTCGCGCAGCGAGGCCGACCTGCTCGACATCCGCAACTTCGGCGCGAAGTCGATCGACGAGGTCAAGATGAAGCTCGTCGGTCTCGGCCTCTCGCTGAAGGACAGCCCGCCCGGGTTCGACCCGACCGCGGCTGCCGCGTCCTACGAGGGCGGCGAGAGCTGGTCCGCCGAGGGTGTCGGCGGTCTGTCGGACAACGGCCACGACGACGGCCAGGACTACGCAGAGACGGAGCAGCTGTAAGGACGGCAGCCCGCCCCGCCGGATGAGCGTGCGGGGCGGGCGCCGGCCTGAAAGCGGCCGGATTTACGAGGAGAAGCAATGCCCACCCCCACGAAGGGCCCCCGTCTCGGTGGATCCGCGGCCCACGAGCGGCTGATGATGGCGAACCTCGCCACGTCGCTGTTCGAGCACGGCAAGATCACCACGACCGAGGCCAAGGCCCGCCGGATGCGGCCGCTCGCCGAGAAGCTGATCACCAAGGCGAAGCGCGGCGACCTGCACAACCGGCGTCAGATCCAGCGCGTGATCCGCGACAAGGACGTGGTTCACAAGCTGCTGGCCGAGATCGGCCCGTTCTTCGCGGACCGCAACGGCGGCTACACCCGGATCACCAAGACGATGCCGCGCAAGGGCGACAACGCCCCGATGGCGGTCATCGAGCTGGTGTCCGAGAAGACCGTCACCGCGGAGGCGGAGAAGGCGCGGAAGACCAAGTTCGCGGCTAAGGACACTGCCGAGGCTTCATCCGCGGTCGAGGAGACCAAGGCCGAGGCGACCGACCAGGACGCCGAGGCGCCCGAGTCGGCCACCACCGAGGCGACGGCCGAGCCGGCCGAGGGTGCCGACGAGGCCAAGGCTGAGGACACCAAGGACGAGGCCAAGAAGGACGAGTCCTGACGGCTGAGTTCGGTCCAGGCAACGAGCCCGCTGCTCCCTCCGGGGAGGGCGGGCTCGTTCGTCTGCGCCTGGACGTCAGCTACGACGGCACGCAGTTCTCCGGGTGGGCCCGCCAGCCGGGCCGCCGCACGGTGCAGGGCCTGCTGGAGGAGGCGCTGGCGAAGCAGCCGCCCGGGGCCGCGGTGCCGAAGTCGGTCGTGGTGGCCGGCCGCACGGACGCCGGGGTGCACGCGACCGGGCAGGTCGTGCACGTGGACGTGGTGCCGCTGTCCGGGCCGGCCGGACGGCTGGCGGTGGACGAGCACGGAATTCTTGATCTGGAGCGGATGCGGCACCGCTGGAACCGGTTCCTGCCAGGCGACGTGCGGGTGCTGGACGCGCGCGTTGCACCCGAGGGTTTCGACGCCCGGTTCTCGGCCGTTCGACGGCACTACCGCTATCGGGTGTCGGACGCGCCGTGGGGTGTCGATCCGCTGCGCCGGTTCGACACCCTGGCCTGGGGCCGCCCGCTGTCCCTGACGGCGATGAACCAGGCGTCGGAGGCGCTGCTGGGTCTGCGGGACTTCGCGGCGTTCTGCAAGCAACGCGAGGGCGGCACGACGATCCGCGAGCTGCAACGGTTCACGTGGCACCGGATCGACGAGCACGTGGTGGAGGCCGAGGTCTCGGCGGACGCGTTCTGCCACTCGATGGTCCGCAGCCTGGTCGGCGCGATGCTCCTCGTGGGTGACGGCCGTCGCCCGGTGGAGTGGCCGGCGGAGCTGCTACGCGGGCGAGTGCGGGACAGCGCGGTGGCCCCAGCACACGGCCTGACGCTGACCGGGGTCGACTACCCGCCCGACGAGGAGCTGGCCGCACGGGCCGAACAGACCCGCAACATGCGAGCGACATCCGAGGCGAGCTGAGTTATCCACAATCCACAGGGGTTGTCCACAGCTATCCACAGGCCGCGCACGGGCGGTGAGGGGGAGCTGACGGCGGGGAAGCCTGGCCGTGCGGAAGGCCTCCGTTCCGGCGGCCGGCAACGCAAGCGGGCTGGTGATCAGCCTGACCACGCGGCAGCCCTGCGTCCGGCAGCCGGCAACGCGAGTGGCCTGGCACTCGGCTGACCGCGGCAGCCCTGCACAACCGCCGCCCGGCAACGCAAGTGGACCGACTACCCCAACCAGACCTCCCCCGCCCCCGATCCACAGCCGGTCTTTGGTCGCCGATCAGGCGTGTCAAGGTACTCTTTCCCGCCTTGACACGCCTGCTCGGCGACTGAAACACAATCAGGCATCGGGGGCGGGGGTGGTCGGAAGGTGACCGTTCGGCGCCGTGAGGCGCTTCCCGCCCGCAGGGCGGACTCCCCGCCTGCCCAAAAGCAAGACTAAAGATCAAAAGATGTCCTCGCCGGACGGGCAGGCTCCGGGATGACGGGGACCGTTGTTGTCTCACCTCGGGTGGGTGGTCGCTGGGTGGTCATCCCGTCGCCTTCCGGTTTGTGTGTATCACTTTGAGCCAGGCCCGCAAGGTTGGCATGTCATCTCGCGTTGGCAGCGGATGTTGCGGGCCTGGCTCAAAGTGATCGTTCCGGTGTCAGGCGACGGGATGACCACCCAGCTCGGGTTGGGTGCAAAGATCAAGGGCACGGCGCTGGCGCGCCGTCAGTCGCCGCGCCTGACTGGGCCCAGTAGTGCCTGCTCCTTCGGTGTGGTGACCAGCCGGAGTGGTCGCCACAGGTTCTGGCCCAGCGCCACCACCTGGTCGTCCTTCAGCGTGGTCAGCTGCCGCATCATCTGGGGTGGCAACCGCCAGATCCGGGCGGCCAGCTCGGCCTGTCCGACGGGCAGGCGCTGCATCAGCACCACGTCCGCGGCGTTCGCGATCGTCGTTGCCTGGGGGTGCAGGTACGGCAGCACGTAGACCGTCGTATGCCAGGGCGATCGCGGCGGGAACAGGTCCTGCGGCGTCGGCCCGCCGTCGGTGACCACGAGCAGCGGTGCGTCCTCCGACGGGCGCGGCAGCTCGACCGGCGAGAGCCGGCGGATGGTCACCAGCGGCGACGGTCGCCCGTTCGGCTGGTTCCCGGCCGCCTTCGGCAGCACCTGCCACGCCGCCGGCCGCCCGGTCGCGATGGTCACCCACGCGCCGACGGCCATCGCCCGCAGCGCCACCTGCCGCGCCAGGTACAGACCACCCACCAGCACGATCCGAGTGGGCGCGGCACGCAGCGCGGAGATCGTCAGCGGCTCGCCCTTCAGCCCCGAGCCGACCACGATCCCGCCGCGGTCACCGGACGGGCTGACCGCGTCCAGCAGCACCTCGCCGGCGACGAACTCGGGCGCCACACCCGTGTTCCGGCCCGGGTCCCGAAGCCGCAGGCTCATGCGGTGCCTCCCATCGGCATGGTCGCGGCGAGCCCGTCGATCTGCAGGCCGCGCAGCGGGGTCAGCGACACACCGACGCGCTCGGCGAGCGAGTTGAGCCGCTCGTCGGCGGTGTCCAGCTCGCGCGGGTTGCGGGCGCTGAGCCGCACCACCCCGCGCAGGCCGACCTTGCCCTCGTCGTCGGCGGGCGAGATGGACATCGCCACGGTCGAGGACAGCGTGCGGACACTGGTCAGGGCGTTCAGCGTGGTGGTGATCTTGCCCTTGGGCCAGCTGGTGATCGCGTAGCTGGCGTGCCCGATGCCGGCCGCGGGCGCGCTGGTCCAGTTCTCCTTCATGCTCACCTTCGAGCCGCCGGCGACCGCCGCGGTCAGCTCCGCGGCCGAGATCCCGGCCCGCAGCAGCTCGTCGGGGCTGAGCGGGCGGGTCGGCACGCCCTGCGACTCCAGGGCGTTGCGCACGCGGGACAGCGCGCCGATCAGGGCGCGGTGCGCGCCGACCACGCCGCCACCGCGTTCCCGGATCGCGGTCGGGCAGCGCCGCGGGTCCAGCCGGATGGCGACCCACGTGGTGCGCCGCGCGGCGGCCGGCAGCGGCCCGAGGACCTCCAGGTAGGACGTCAGCGCGGGCGAGTCCGCGGGCAGCGCCGCGCTGCCCGGGTAGCAGTGCCAGATCATCTGGATGGAGTCCAGGACCACACCGCGGTCCTCCAGGCACGGCGCCAGCGCCGACAGCGGCAGGCTGGGCGCGCCACCGGCCTGCGTGATCAGGGCCGGCGCGGGCTCGACGAGCAGGACCGCGGTCCATGTGCCGTCGTGCCAGGCGAGCCCGACCTCCTGCAGCTCGTGGTCCTTGCCGTGGGCGACCACGAGGTCCGGCACGACGAGCCGCAGCAGGCTGACGCGCACGTCCTCGGGGCCGGTAACGGACACGTCGCCGGTCACGATGGCCTGGGCGTCGGGCTTCGGCGGCGTCGACACCCGGTCGTGGTTCCGGAACGAGTAGCGCAGCGTAAGTCCAACCCATTGGGTGAACCACTGACCGCGCCAGCGCAGGATCGCGATGATCAGGGCGGCGGCGAGCACGCCGATGCCGACGTAGAGCAGCGACTCGTTGATCGCGATGAGGATCAGCCCGATCGCCAGGCCGATCTCCAGCACCACGAGGTTGATCACCGGGACGGGACCGAGCCGGGTGTTCAGCACGCGGCGGCGGGCCGGGGGAGCGACCGGCGCCGGCCGTTCGGCGGGCGGCTGCGCGGGCGGCGGTCCACCCGGACCGCCTGGTCCGCCCGGACCGCCTGGGCCACCCGGTCCACCAGGGCCGCGGCTACCGGGACCACCGGGACCACCCGGTCCGCCCGGGCCTCCGGGGCCTTGTGGGCCGCGCGGTCCGGCGGGTCCTCCCGGCCCGCCCGGCACACCGCCGCGCGGTGGCGGACCCGGCGGACGGCACCGCGGCGGCGGCGAACCCGGAGGCCCACCCGGACGTGGCGGAGTGGTGACGGACATCCGCTCGTTCTTCCCCTCGTACCTACAGCGATCCCGGCAAGCCGGTCGGCCGGGAACCCGACCCTAACCGGAGTTGGGAGAAACCCACACCGGCGGAGTTCCCGTACCGCTATCCTGCGGAACCGTACCGCGACTCGGGGAGCAGTAGGTCGAGAATGCCGTCAACACCGACAACGAAATCGCAAGTTCACGCTTACCAGTTCGTGCTGCGCCGCATGCAGTCCGCGCTGGTCCGGCGTGACTCGGTCATGCTCCACGACCCCATGCGGACCCACGGCAGAGCGACGATCGTGGGGTTCATCCTGGCGCTGCTCGGTGTCGTCGGCTTCGTGATCTTCGGGTTGATCAGCCCGAAGCCCGCCGTGCCGGACTCGGGCAACATCGTGATCGGCAAGGAGTCCGGCGCGATCTACGTGGTCACCGGCAACCCGAAGCAGCTGGTCCCGACCTTCAACCTGGCCTCGGCGCGGCTGCTGCTGATGGCGCAGTCGGGGCAGAACGGCGGTGCCGCGACGGCGGCGGTGGAGCCGTCGGTGGTGCCGGACGACCAGCTCAAGGACATCCCGCGCGGACGGCTGACGGGCATTGTGGACGGTCCGCAGCTGCTGCCGACCACGTCGCAGCGGGTTTCCGACGACTGGGCGGTGTGCGACCAGCTGACCATCCGGGACGACCTGCCCGACCAGGTCGCCGTGCAGCAGGCCACGAACGCGACGACGGTGCTCGCCGGCGTGTCCAGCCCGGGGCGTGAGCTCGGCGACAGCGAGGCCGTGCTGGCCGTGGGCGAGAACGGCAAGCCGTACCTCATCTACCGCCTGGAGCGGAACCCGAACCAGCCGAACGCGAACACGGTGCGCGCCGAACTCGACCCGTCGCGCGCCGGTGTCTACACGGCACTCGGCCTGAACCCGCAGAACGCGCGGCGCATCTCGATCGGCCTGCTGAACGCCATCCCGCAGGTGACGCCCTTCACCCCGCCGTCGATTCCCGGGCAGGGCAACGCGTCGCAGTTCTCCGCGCTGCAGAACTTCAGCCTCTCGGTGGGTGATGTGTTCGCGGTGCCGTTCGCGGACGGCACCAACGTGAACTACGTCATCCTGCAGAACGGCATCCAGCGGGTGTCCCCGGCGGTCGCCGACCTGATCCGGTTCTCGTCCGACTCCAACGCCGCGCCGCGCCCGCAGGAGGTGCGGCCGGACGTGATCAGCAGCATCCGCCAGATCCAGCCCGGTGACGCGGACGCGCTCAAGGTGGACACCATGCCGGCCAAGCTGCCGACGGTCCTGGACCCGACGCAGACGCCGGTGACGTGCCTGGGCTGGAACGTGGTGAACCCCGGCGACCCGACGACGGAGGACCAGCACACGGCCGTCTACGTCGGCACGCAGCTCCCGATCCCCGCCGACGCGAAGCTGATCCAGATCGGCCAGCCGAGCCCGGACGGCCTGAAGATCGACAACTTCTACATGCCTCCGGGCCGCGGAGCGGTCATCCGGTCGGCGACGTCGAAGCAGTCGTTCAAGACGGGCCCCATCTCGCTGGTGACCGACCGGGGCCTGCGGTACGGGGTACCGGACGCGAACACGGCGAACGCGCTGGGCCTGAGCGACCCGAGGCCGGCCCCGGACGCCATCGTGCGCCTGCTGCCGACCGGAGCGTCCCTGAACGTGCAGGACGCGCAGCGGAGCTACGACTCGGTGCCGGTCTCCCCGAACGCGGGCAGCTTCCCGAGTCAGCAGCAACAGGCCGCCGGCGGCACGGGCGCCTCCGGAAACTAGCAGGTCCACTTAGGACGGCGGCCCCTCGCGAAAGCGAGGGGCCGTCTTCTTTTCGAGACCGCCGCCCGGCAACGCAACAGCACCGACTACCCCAACCAGACCTCCCCCGCCCCCGATCCACAGCCGGTCTTTGGTCGCCGATCAGGCGTGTCAAGGTACTCTTTCCCGCCTTGACACGCCTGATCGGCGACTGAAACACAATCAGGCATCGGGGGCGGGGGTGGTCGTAAGGTGACCGTTCGGCGCCGTGAGGCGCTCTCCGCCCGTAGGGCGGGCTCTTCGCCTGCCCAAAAGCAAGACTAAAGATCAAAAGATGTCCTCGCCGGACGGGCAGGCTCCGGGATGACGGGGGACCGTTGTTGTCTCACCTCGGGTGGGTGGTCGCTGGGTGGTCATCCCGTCGCCTTCCGGTTTGTGCATATCACTTTGAGCCAGGCCCGCAAGGTTGGCATGTCATCTCGCGTTGGCAGCGGATGTTGCGGGCCTGGCTCAAAGTGATCGTTCCGGTGTCAGGCGACGGGATGACCACCCAGCTTCGTTGGGTTTTACGGCCCCGGCTAGCTCGCCTTGCGGGTGTGGCGGAGCGTGCGCATCACGAACATCACCACGAGCAGCACCACGAGGCCGCCGCCGGTGCCGGCCAGCGCCACGATCATCGGTGTCCAGTTCTTCGGGGACGCGTCCGGCAAGCCGGACGGCAGCTGCCGTCCCGACTCCGCCGCCAGGCCCTCCTCCGACGGCACGATCGCGGTCAGCGCCGCCACCGGGTTCACCACCCCGTAGCCGGTGAAGTTGTCCCGCCCGCCCTGCGCGCCCGGGTGCTGCGCGGTCACCCGGATCCGGTTCATGATCTGCCGCGCGTTGAGGTGCGGGTACTGCGCGGCCACCAGCGCGGCGACCCCGGCCACGTACGGCGCCGCGAAGCTCGTGCCCTGGATCGGCGTCGCCTTGTCGTTCTCGATCGTCTGGTTCGCCAGCTGCGACGAGCCCTTCGACGGGTCCAGCGAGATGATGTTGGTGCCCGGCGCGGCCACGCTCACCCACGGCCCGTGCACGCTGAACGGCGCCACCCCGCCGGTCTCGTCGATCGCCGCCACCGACAGCACGTCGTCGGCGAACCACGGGGGCGTCACGATCGACCGCGGCCGGTTCGGGTCGGGCTGGTCGTTCTGCGGGCACGTCTCCGACGTGTTGCCGGCCGCGGCCACGACCACGACGTTCCGGTCCACCGCGTACCGCACCGCCGCCTGGATCGCCCGCTCGCCGTCGGTGATCGAACCGTCCGCGGGGCGGCAGTTGTCCACCGACATGTTGATCACGTCGACGTTCAGGTTCGCCGCGCGCACGATCGCCTGCGCGAGCGACAGCGTGGTGCCCGCGCCGTTGGCGTCGTTCTGCTGGCGGCCGCCGGTCTGCTGCCCGCTGGTTCCGCCCGCGGAGTCCGGCTTGGCGTAGTTCTGGCTGGACTGCCGGATCGACACGATCGTCGAATCGGGCGCGACACCGGTGAACCCGATCTGGTCCTGCGGGGTCCGCGCCGCGATGATCCCGGCCACCTCGGTGCCGTGACCGTCGCAGTCGTTCAGGCCGTTGTCGCCGGCCGAGACGTAGTCGCCGCCGCCCTCCAGGCGCGGCAGGTACGGGTGCTGCGTGACCCCGGTGTCGATCACCGCGACCCGGATCCCGCCGCCCGCCGAACCCGTCTTGGCACGCGCGAGCTGCTGGGCCTCCTCGATCTGGAGGTACTGCTGGCCCCACGGCTTCTCGCGCAGCACGACCTCCTTCTGCCCGAGGTCGCGCGTCACGCAGGCGTTCTTCTGCTGGTAGTCGAAGCTGTTGCGGCCGCCGTTGTCGCTCGGCAGGTACCTGGCCTCGAACGGCGGCGGCACCGCCCAGTACCCGCCGGAGCCGGTGCCGCCCGTCTGGGCCTGGGCCGTGCCGGTCGCCAGCACGCCGATCGACGCCGCCAGCAGGACGGTCGCCGTCCGGCCGGGCACACCGAGTCTCCGCACGCGAGTTCCCCCTCGAGTCATGCTCAGCCGAACGAGATGTGGCGCAGCGTGGCGTAGAGGTCCATGACCGCCAGCGCGAGCGGCAGCACGGTGGCGATGCAGATCGCCTCGAAGATCTCCACGGTGCGGCGCAGCGGCGGCGAGAACCGCTGGTTCGGGAACACCACGCCGACCACCAGCGAACCGGCGCCGATGATCACCAGCACCCCGAACACCCACAGCAGACGGCCCATCGGGGTCTGCGTGCCCAGCCAGCCGATCAGGATGCCGGCGCCGGAGACGATCCCGGTGGTCAGCAGCGCGACGGCCTGGCTGCCGTTGGCGTAGGAGCGGGCGCGCAGCAGCAGGACCATCGTCGCGACGGCCGCGGTGAGGATGCCCCACACCCCGGGCGCGGTCGCGGTGATGATCGCGGCGATCGCGGTCGCGCTGCCGCAGCCGATCAGCAGACCGGTCATGTAGTTGTGGGCGACGGCCGTGCGGCGCTCGATCTCGGTGTAGTCCGGGAACGTGGTGTCCTCTTTGAGCTCCTCCGCGGTGCCCGGCACGTGCGGCAGCGGCAGCTTGGCCAGCCAGATCGTCGCGCGCGGCAGCAGCGAGATCAGCGCGAGCGCGCCGGCCGCGGTGCCCGCGGCGATGCCGGGCGCGGGGTGCGCGATCAGGGTCGCGACGGTGAACGCGATCACCCCGATGACCCCGGCCGTGGCGGCGGCGATGAACGTCGTGATGCCCGCGCCCATGATCATGATGGCGACCGCGGCCAGGATCACCACCAGCCCGCTGGCCAGCAGCAGGTTGGCGCGCACGGTCAGCCCGGGCACGGCGTAGAAGCCGGCCACGAAGGCGAACGGCAGGCCACCCGCGGCGGCGATCACCACGCCGGTCGCCTCGGCCTGGTAGGCCTTGGCCAGGGTCGCGCCGACCGCGAGGCACGCGATCGCCGCGACACCCGCGGTGAGCGCGGCGGCGAGGCCGTTGCCGCCGAACAGCGGGCCGCCGAAGAACAGGGCCAGCGCCGCGGTGAACAGGGCCAGGCCGCCCGCGATGTGCCCGATGCGGCGCGCGGTTTCCGTGGTCCACGGCCGGAACGTGTCCGGCTGGGCGTCGGCGATCGCGTCGACCACGTCGTCGTACAGCGGCGGCGGCGGGTTGTCGTTGCGCTTGCGCAGCTGGAGCAGGTCACCGTCGACGATGCCGAGCGAGGCGAGCGTGCGGCTCGGGTCCAGCGGCGCGTCGCCCAGCTTGGCCAGTGCCCAGCCGCCGTGGCGGGCGCCGCCGTCCGGCGACTTCTCCCGGGCCATGTCCAGCAGCATCGGCATCAGGTCGGCGACCGCGACGTCGGCGGGCAGCGCCACGTCGATCCTGGTGCGGGGCGCGACCACCGTCACCCTGCTGAATACCGTCGTGCCCGTTGCCACTTGCCTGCCCCCTACCCGAGAGAATGCTGCGGGCTACTTATACCGAACGACCGTGTCCGCGGCAGCCGCTGCCCGTGAATTCCTGCCCAACGTGCGCCCGCGGATCGTTCCGGACTGTCGGTGGGCGGTCCTAGTATTACTGCACCTGGCTCCGCCTCGGGGGTGGATTCGGGCAATCGGTGCCGGGTTGGGCGGTCTCGGCCTCGGAAGAGGTCGTTGTTCGCTACCGTGTGGGCGCTGGAGGAGCAGGCGAGACACGAGTTGAAGAGGGGACCCTTCGGTGAGCACGCTGCAGTTCAAGAGGTCACCAAGGCTTGCTGCGCCGCGCCCACCGGGCGGTGAGGTCCACCTCGAGCCGCCACCCGAGGTGCCCCGCACGATCCCGGGCAACGTCGTCCAGAAGATGATGCCGGTGGTCATGATCGTGGCCACCCTCGGCATGGTCGTGGTCATGTTCACCACCGGCGGTGCGGCCGCGCGCAGCCCGCTGACCCTGATGTTCCCGCTGATGATGCTCATGTCGATGGGCGGCATGTTCGCCGGCGGCGGCAAGAGCGGCGGGGCCAAGAAGGCCGAGATGAACGAGGACCGCAAGGACTACCTGCGGTACCTCGGGCAGATGCGCGAGCGCGCCCGCGAGGCGATGGCCGAGCAGCGCGCGTCGCTGGAGTGGGTGCACCCGGATCCGCAGGCGCTGTGGTCGCTGGCCGCGAGCCGCCGCATGTGGGAGCGCCGCCAGAACGACCAGGACTTCCTGCACCTGCGCGTCGGCCGCAGCTCGCACCGGCTGGCCACGCGCCTGGTGCCGCCGCAGACCGGCCCGGTCGACGAGCTGGAGCCGATCGCGACGCTGGCGTTGCGCCGGTTCGTGCGCGCCCACTCGATCGTGCCCGACCTGCCCACCCAGATCACCCTGCGCGGCTTCGCGGCGGTGAGCCTGAGCGGCGACAAGGAGCTGACCCGCGGGCTGACCAGGGCGATGCTGGCCCAGCTGGTCACCTTCCACAGCTGTGACGACGTGCTGCTCGCGTTCGCCACCACCGGCCGCGCGAAGGCCGAGTGGGAGTGGGCGAAGTGGCTGCCGCACGTGCAGCACCCGGAGCTGGCCGACGGCATCGGCCAGCTGCGGATGATGGCCGGCTCGCTCGCGCAGATCGAGCAGTGGCTGGACGTGGAGCTGCGCGACCGGCCGCGGTTCTCGCGCAACGCGACGCCGTCGCCGGACCAGCCGCACGTCGTGATCGTGCTGGACGACGCCGAGGTCACCCGCGAGGAGCAGATCATCCTCGAGGAGGGCCTGGTCGGGGTCACGCTGATCGACCTGTCCGACTCGCTGGGCAACCTCGCCGCGCGCCGCGGCCTGCGCCTGGTGGTGGAGAAGGAGCGGGTCGGCGCGCGCAGCGGCGGCGGCATCGAGTGGTTCGGCAAGCCGGACACCTTGAGCGTGGTCGAGTGCGAGGCGCTGGCCCGCAAGCTCGCGCCGTACCGCGTCGGCAGCGCCGCGCAGGAGGCCAGCGAGGACGAGCCGCTGCTGTCCAACCCCACGCTGCTGGAACTGCTCGGCATCCCGGGCGACCCGATGACGTTCGACGTGCAGCAGGCGTGGCGGCCGCGCCCGGTGCGGGACCGCTACCGCGTCCCGTTCGGCATCGGCGAGTTCGGGCAGGCCGTCGAGCTGGACATCAAGGAAGCCGCGATGGAGGGCATGGGCCCGCACGGCCTGTGCATCGGCGCGACCGGTTCCGGTAAGTCGGAGTTCCTGCGCACGCTGGTGCTCGGGCTGCTGGCCACGCACTCCAGCACGACGCTGAACATGATCCTGGTCGACTTCAAGGGTGGTGCGACGTTCCTCGGCCTGGACAAGGCCCCGCACGTCGCCGCCACGATCACCAACCTGGCCGGTGACCTGACGCTGGTCGACCGGATGAAGGACGCCATCGCCGGTGAGGTCGCGCGGCGCCAGGAAGTGCTCGCGAAGGGCAACTACAAGAACGTCTGGGACTACGAGAAGGCCCGGGAGAACGGCGCCGACCTCGACCCGATGCCCGCGCTGTTCATCTGCATCGACGAGTTCTCCGAGATGCTGACGGCCAAGCCGGACTTCATCGACATCTTCCTCCAGATCGGCCGCGTCGGCCGGTCGCTGCAGATGCACATGCTGCTCGCCTCGCAGCGGCTGGAGGAGGGCAAGCTGCGTGGTCTGGACACGTTCCTGTCCTACCGGATCGGTCTGAAGACGTTCTCCGCGGCGGAATCGCGTGCCGCGATCGGTGTGCCGGACGCGTTCGAGCTGCCCTCGATCCCGGGTTCCGGGTACCTGAAGTACGACACGAACACGATGGTCCGCTTCAAGGCGTCCTATGTGTCCGGTCCGTACCGGCCGGCGGGGATGCAGGCGGCCGGGCCGGTCGCCAACGTGGTGCGCGCGGACAAGCGGCCGCAGTTGTTCGTGCCCGACTACGTCGAGCTGCCGCCGGAGCCGGAGCCGGAGCCGGTGCGCGTGGAGGCCGTGCCCCAGCCGCAGCAGGAGGAGGGCACCGAGCCCACCGAGCTGGAGGTCATCGTCGACCGCCTGGTCGGCCAGGGCCCGCCCGCGCACGAGGTGTGGCTGCCGCCGCTGGACGAGTCGAACTCGCTGGACACGCTGCTGCCGAACCTGAACCCGACCGACGACCGCGGTCTGTCGCCGGTGGGCTTCTTCGGCAACGGCAAGCTGCAGGTCCCGATCGGCATCGTCGACCGGCCGTTCGAGCAGCGGCGCGACCCGCTGTGGGCGGACTTCTCCGGTGCGGCCGGTCACGGTGTGATCGTCGGCGGCCCGCAGTCGGGCAAGTCGAACCTGCTGCGCACGCTGATCATGTCGCTGTCGCTGGCCAACACCCCGGAGGAGGCGCAGTTCTACTGCATCGACCTCGGTGGTGGCACGCTCGCCGGCCTGTCCGACCTGCCGCACGTCGGTGGTGTCGCGGTGGCCCGGCGCGAGCCGGACAAGGCCCGCCGCATCGTGGCCGAGCTGAACGCGCTCGCCAACGCGCGGGAAGGCCTGTTCGGGCAGCTGGGCATCGACTCGATGGCCGACTTCCGCAACCGGAAGCGGCGCGGCGAGATCACCCCGGAGCAGGACCCGTGGGGCGACGCGTTCCTGGTCGTCGACGGCTGGCGCGCCCTGCGCGACGACTTCGAGGAGCTGGAGCCGCAGATCACCGCCCTGGCCCAGCGCGGTCTGGCCTACGGGGTGCACGTGATCATCTCGGCGAACCGGTGGGCCGACATCCGCCCGGCGATCAAGGACATGCTGGGCACGCGCTTCGAGCTGCGGCTCGGTGACCCGAGCGAGTCGGACATCGACCGCCGGGTCGCGGTGAACGTGCCCGAGGGCCGCCCCGGCCGCGGTCTGACCCGCGACCGGCTGCACATGCTGATCGGCCTGCCGCGGATCGACGGGTCCAGCGACCCGGAGACGATCGGCGCGGGTGTGGCGGACGCGGTCGCCAAGATCAAGGCCGCGTGGCCGGGCCGCCCGGCGCCGCAGGTGCGGCTGCTGCCGGAGATGGTGTCCTACGAGGACGTGCTGTCGATGGACAAGCAGCGGCACACCAAGCTCATCCCGATCGGCATCAACGAGGACGAGCTGGCGCCGGTCTACCTGGACTTCGACGCCGACCCGCACTTCATCGCCTTCGCCGACGGCGAGTCCGGCAAGACGAACCTGCTGCGGCAGATCACGCGCGGGATCACCGAGCGGTACACGGCCAAGGAAGCGGTCATCGTGCTGGTCGACTACCGGCGCACGATGCTCGGGTTCGTCGAGGGC
The DNA here is from genome assembly GCF_003385175.1 of Amycolatopsis ruanii. Classification (NCBI taxonomy): domain Bacteria; kingdom Bacillati; phylum Actinomycetota; class Actinomycetes; order Pseudonocardiales; family Pseudonocardiaceae; genus Amycolatopsis; species Amycolatopsis ruanii. The sequence goes on along the minus strand of NZ_PQHY01000014.1, from coordinate 4,439 downwards.
AACCACCTGCTCGGCTACGCGGTGTCGGCCAACCAGCTGGACGGCATGGTCAAGGACATCGTCGGGTCGATGACCCGGCGGCTGCCCGGGCCGGACGTCACGCAGGAGCAGCTGCGCAACCGGTCCTGGTGGAAGGGCCCGGAGCTGTTCATCGTGGTCGACGACTACGACCTGGTGGCCACCCAGACGTCCAACCCGCTCAAGCCGCTGTCGGAGTTCCTGGCCCAGGCCAAGGACGTCGGCCTGCACATGGTCGTGGTGCGGCGCACGGGTGGTGCGTCGCGGGCGGCCTACGACCCGATCATCGGCAAGCTGAAGGAGATCGCGGCGCCGGGCATCGTGATGAACGGCAGCAAGGACGAGGGCCAGCTGCTGGGCAACGTCAAGCCGGGTCCGATGCCGCCGGGCCGTGGTGTGCTGGTGAGCCGCAAGGTCGGCAAGCAGCTGATGCAGGTGTCGTGGATCCAGCCGGACTGATCGGGACCGTCCTTTCCGGACCGTTCGGACTCGGGCGCCACGGGGGCGCCTCGTGACCCTGCGTGTCGCCGTGGACTTCGGGACGTCGAGCACCTGCGTGGTGGCCGCGTTGAACGGCCGGCCGCCCCAGGTGGTCGTCGTCGACGGGCAGCCGCTGATGTCCTCGGCCGTGTACGCCGCGGCCGACGGCACCCTGTTCGTCGGGCAGGAGGCCGACCGGCAGGCGGCGATGGACCCGTCGCGCTACGAGCCGAACCCGAAGCGCCGCATCGACGAGGGCGAGCTGCTGCTCGGCGACCGCGTCCTGCGGGTCACCGACGTCGTGCGCGCGGTGCTCGACCGCGCCGTCACCGAGGCCCGCCGGCTCGCCGGCAACGCCGAGGTCGACCTGCTCGTGCTGACCCACCCGGCCGACTGGGGCGCGGTCCGCACCCGGCTGCTGCGCCAGGCCGCCGGTGGTCTGGCCCGCGAGGTCACGCTCGTGCCGGAACCGGTCGCGGCCGCGGTGTTCCACGCCGCCACTTTCGCGCCCGAGGAAATCAACTCCGACCGCACCGTCGAGATCAGCAACCGCCCCGGCGCGACGCTGGCCGTGCTCGACCTCGGCGGCGGCACGGTCGACGTGAGCGTGGTGAGCCGCGTTCCCGGGCACCGCGGCGGGTTCCAGGTGCTCGCCACCCGTGGCGACCCGAGCTTCGGCGGCGCCGACGTCGACCAGCTGCTGCTGGAGCACGTCGGCGGTCTGGTGTCGTCGGCCGATCCGGAGGCGTGGCGCCAGCTCGTCGAGGGCCGCGAACTGGCCGACCGGCGCCGCCGCCGGGTGTTGCGGCAGGACGTCCGTGGCGCGAAGGAAACGCTGTCCCGCCACGCCTACACCGACGTCCCGATGCCGCCGCCGTTCGCCGACGCGCACGTCACCCGGGAGGACCTGGAGCGTCTCGTCGCCGCGCCGCTCGGCCGCGCGGTCGAGCTGACCTGCGCCGCGATCGAGGAGGCCGAGCTGCGGCCGAAGCAGCTCAGCGCGATCTTCCTGGTCGGCGGGTCCAGCCGGATCCCGATGATCTCGCGGCTGGTGCACGAGCGGACCGGGGTCGTGCCGACCACTTTGGACCAGCCGGAGACGGTCGTGGCCCGCGGCGCGCTGCTCGCCGTGCAGAAGGCGCCGTCCGCGCCGCCGCCGCGGGTGCCGGCCCGGCAGCTCGCCGACCAGCGCACGGAGGTCGTGCGCAACCCCAACGTGCCGCGGCCCGGGTTCTCGCCCCGGCCACCCACCCCGCCCGGCGGGTTCAGCGGCCCCGCCGTGCCGCGGCAGGCGCCGCACGGGGTGCGCCGTCCGCCGCCGGGCCCGCCGCGCCCCGCGCGTCACAGCCCGGCCCCGCACGGTTCGGGGCCCAGCTCGCCACCGCGCGGGATCCCCGCGCCGCCGGCCCGCGTGAAGCCGAAGCTGCCGTGGATCATCGGCGGTGCGGTGGTGCTCGTCGCGGCCGCGGTCGGCGGGCTGCTGCTGGCGCTGAACGCCGACGGGGAGCCCGAGCAGCCGCCCGGGAAGGTCGTCGCGCAGTACCACTACCAGTTCACCGCGCCGCAGGACTGGACGCAGACCGGTGGCGATCCCGATCTGCGGGAGACGCTGATCAAGCCGGACGACGCGCAGCAGCAGTTCGACTCGGTGTCGGTGCAGGAGCACCCGCTGTCCTACGACGCGTCGGCGGATCCCGACCGGCTGGTGGGGGAGTTGCGGTCGCAGATCATGGCCGCACCGTCGCAGTACTCCGGGTTCGATCCGGACGCGACGTACGCCGGCCGGAACGTCATCTTCTACCACCAGGTGCTGCCCGGACAGAACGCGTCGATCGACTGGTACGCCTTCGCGCAGGGCAAGGTCCAGGTGAACGTCGGATGCGTGTATGCGAACGAGAACGCGCGCCAGCGGGTCGACGGCGCCTGCACCCAGGTGATCAAGACGCTGAACATCAGCGCGTGAAATCGCTCGCCCACTCGTCCGGGTGAGCGCGGCATTCACTCTCGCAACTACTTCGGGGAAGTGCGGGACAAGGCGGAACCGCCCATGGCAAGGTCGTCGTCGTAGGTCCGTAAGGCGGTTGGGATCGTTACGGACGACACCACGACGAAGGGGGTAGTTCCTCATGGCAGGCGGCTTTGAAGGGGATCCGGCAGAATTTGCGGCCGCGCACCTGAAGGTGTCCGAGGCCAAGCTGGCGATGGACCAGAACCTGATGCAGCTGGCCAACAACATCGCGGCCACGCAGGCGGGCTGGACCGGCCCCGCGGCCAAGGTGTTCCAGGAGGTCATGGACGCGTTCGCGCAGAAGTCGGCGAAGCTGAACGACGCGCTCGAGCACATCGGCGAGATGCTGAAGTCCTCCGGTGTCCAGTACGAGGTGCAGGACCAGGAAGTCAACCAGCAGCTGAGCTCGCTCCAGGCCGCTCTCGAAGGCCTGTGACCGCGGCCCGAGCGCCGTTTCTCCACCTGACTTCCCAGACCAGAGAGGACAATCATGTCGGGCCCGATGAAGGTCGATTACGCCACGATCCACCAGGCAGCCACGGACTGCAACAAGACCGGTGGCGAGCTGGAGAACCTGTTCACGCAGCTGAAGTCGGATCTCGCTCCGCTGACCAACTCCTGGACCGGTGACGCGCAGCAGGCGTGGCACGACCGGCAGGAGGAGTGGAACCGCGCGCTGGAGGACATGAAGGCCCTCCTCGCCCGGATCGCCACCGCGCTGCCGCAGATCGCCGACGGCTACCAGGCGACCGACACCGGCATCACCAAGATGTTCGGCGGCTGATCATTTCCCGAAAGGGCCCCGGCTGGTTGAGCCGGGGCCTTTTGCGTTCGTCAGCGCGGCATTCCGACTTCGTACTGGGCCTGGTCGTTGAGTACGCGGACGGTCACCTTTTTCGGTTGCCCGGCAACGGTGACGGTGCATTCGAACGTGGTTCCCGTGCGGACGGGCTGGTCCTCGGGGCACTGGGCGTCTCGGACATCGCCCTCGCCGAAGTCCTCGCGGAGGATCTTGAGGACCCCGTCCTGGACGGCGGTCTGGTCGAGGGTGTCCCCCTGGAACGCGCCGAGCAGCCAGGCGCCGGCCCCACCGGCACCGAGCAGAACAACCACGGCGAGCCCGATCAGGAGCGGCTTGGTGGAGCGCTTGGGCTTCTCCGGAGCGAACGCACCAAACCCCCCATAGCTCGGCTGCCACTGCCCACCCTGCTGGGGCTGGGACCCGCTGGCCGGGTTGTGGGCGGAGTGGTTCGGGCCTGGGGTGGGGTAGGGCTGGGCTGCTTCGCCGGGCTGCCACTGCCCGCCCTGCTGGGGCTGGGACCCGCTGGCCCCCTGCTGCCCCCACGCCTGCGGCACTGGCCCGCTCGGCGGACCCGCGACGGACCCGGCGCCGCCCGGGCCGGGTTGCTGGTTCCAGGGTTGGGGCACCGGCCCGCTGGTGGGGTTCGGGTTGCCCGGGTGGCTCCACGGTGCGGCGGTGGGGCCGCTCACCGGGCCCGAGGAGGCGCCGTGCTGTCCCCACGCCTGCGGCATCGGCCCCGGCTGCTGGCCCCAGGCCTGCGGCATCGGCCCGCTCGTCTCGCCTGCTTGGGGCCCGGGCTGCGGTGCGGGCCCGCCGACCCCCTGCTGGCCCCAGGCCTGCGGTACCGGCCCGCTCGTCTCGCCTGGTTGCTGCCACGGCTGCGGCGCGGGCCCGCCGGCTCCCTGCGGCACTGGCCCGCTCGTCTCGCCTGGTTGATGCCAGGGCTGAGCTGCGGGTCCACCAGCCCCCTGCTGCCCCCACGCCTGCGGAGGCCCGCTCGCACCCGCCGGCTGCGTCCACCCGTGCGGCGCTGTCCCACCAGTCCCGGGCACTCCGTACCCGCCGCCCGGCATCGGCTGCGGCCCCTCCGGCGCCCCCGCAGGCCCCGCCGACCCCGAAGACTCCGAAGAC